>NZ_JBQCWZ010000012.1:0-54291 GCF_051956895.1 Neisseria sp. P0021.S006 | reverse complement strand
GCGGAGGCAGTCAGGGTTTTGACGGTAACGTCGCCGCTGATGTAGAGCGTGCCGTTGCGGATTTCTGTTTGCATGGTGTCTTTATGATGTAAGGCACCATGCCGTCTGAACATCAGGCGGCATGGTGCGGGGGTGGATTATTTACCGCCGTTTTTGGCTTTCAAGTCGGCAATCAGGCCGTCGATGCCTTTGGCTTTGATGGTTTCGCCGAATTGGTTGCGGTATACGGTAACCAAGCTTGCGCCTTCTACTGCGACATTATATGCGCGGTATTTGCTGCCGCTTTGGTAGGTGGTGAAGTCCATGTTGACCGGTTTTTGGCCGGAAACGTTGATTTCGGCGCGGACGACGATTTCTTTACCGCCTTTGTTTACGACCGGGTTGTCTTTGATGTTGACCTTGGCGTTTTTGAATTTCAGCATGGTGCCGGAGTAGGTGCGGATCAGCAGGGTTTGGAACTCTTTAGTCAACGCTTGTTTTTGTGCGTCAGTCGCAGTACGCCATGGGTTGCCGACGGCCAAAGCGGTCATGCGTTGGAAGTCGAAGTAAGGGATGGCGTAGGCTTCGGCTTTTTGGCGTGCAGTGTTGGCGTCGCCGCTGTTGAGGATTTTCAGCACTTGAACGGAGTTTTCACGGACTTGGTTGACTGCGTCGGCAGGAGAGGCAAATGCCATGCTGATGCTCAATACGCCGATGCTCAATGCGCTGATGAAAGAAGTTTTTTTCATGATAGTGTCCTGAATATTGAGTGGATATGTGTTTATTGTTTGTTTTGACCGGCAGATTCACCATCTGCGTTTTTCTCGGCAAAGCTGGTCATGAATTTGCCGATAAGATTTTCCAAAACCATGGCGGAGCTGGTGACGGTAATGGTGTCGCCTGCTGCCAAAGAATCGGTATCACCGCCTTGTTGCAGGCCGATGTATTGTTCGCCCAACAAGCCTGAAGTCAGGATTTGTGCGGAAACGTCGCTGCTGAACTGATATTGGCTGTCCAGATTGAGGGCGACTTTTGCCTGATAGGATTTAGGGTCGAGCTGAATAGAGGCAACGCGGCCCACTAGTACGCCTGCGGATTTGACCGGAGCGTTGGTTTTTAAGCCGCCGATGTCGCTGAAATCGGCATAGACGGTGTAGGTTTGTGATGATTTGCCGAACGATTGTCCACCGGCGGCGCGGAAGGCGAGAAAGCCGATGGCGGCCGCGCCCAATAAGACAAACAGTCCTACCCAAAATTCCAAAGCATTTTTTTTCATGTGCTATTGTCCTTGTTTCATTCTTTTTAAGTGTCGTTTCAGACGGCCTTTAGTCGGTAAACATCCATGCAGTCAACATGAAGTCGACGGCGAGGATGGTCAGGGCGGAAGACACTACGGTGCGTGTACTAGCGCGCAAAATACCTTCGGAAGTCGGTACGCAGTGGAAACCCTGATGTACGGCGATCAGCGTAACGGCTACGCCGAAGGCGGCGGATTTGATTAAGCCGTTGAGGACGTCGTAATGAAAGGTAATGTTGTTTTGCATTTGCGACCAGAAAATACCGCCGTCCAAACCCAGCCATTCGACGCCAACCAAATACGCGCCGTAAATGCCGGCAACATTGAAAATTGATGCCAGCAAAGGCATGGAAAACACCCCCGCCCAAAAGCGTGGCGCAACCACGCGTGCCACAGGATCGACCGCCATCACGTTCATTGCTTCAAGCTGTTCGGTGGTTTTCATCAAGCCGATTTCGCTGGTCATGGCACCGCCCGCGCTGCTGGCAAACAGGATGGCCGCCAATACGGGACCTAATTCGCGCAACAGGGAAGCGGCAACCATATAGCCCAAAATATCGGCGGATTTGAATTTTGCCAGCTGCGTATAGCCCTGCAAGCCCAATACCATGCCGACAAACAGGCCGGACACAGCAACAATCAGGACAGACAACACGCCTGCAAAGTAAACCTGGCGGATGCTCAGGCGTGGGCGGGTAAATGCCGTACCTGATTTGGCCAGGATGTGCAGGAAAAACAGCGTAATGCTGCCCAGCGATTGGATGAAGCCGAGGGTTTTTGCCCCGACGAAACGGATAAAATTCATAGGTTTCAGTTGATTGGTTAAATGGTTTCAGACGGCCTTGTTTAAGTTTCAGGCCGTCTGAACATCAGCCCAGCAAGTCTTGTTTTAAAGTCGTTTGCGCCGGATAGCGGTAGGCGACGGGGCCGTCTGCCAAACCGCCGACAAACTGGCGTACCCAAGGCGAGTCGAGTTCGCGCATTTCTTCGGGCGAGCCGGAGAACATGATTTCGCCGTGTGCCAAGAAAATGACTTGATCGACAATTTCCAGTGACCTTTCAATATCATGTGTTACCATGACGCTGGTCGAGCGCAGGGCTTTGTTGGCACGGCTGATGAGGTGGGCGATAACGCCCAGCGAAATCGGATCGAGGCCGGTGAAAGGCTCGTCATACAACATGATTTCAGGGTCGAGCGCAATCGTACGCGCAAGGGCGACGCGGCGCGACATACCGCCGGAAAGCTCGGAAGGCATCAGGTTTTCAACACCGCGCAAACCGACTGCATTCAGTTTCAACACCACCAAATCGCGGATGACTGCTTCGGGCAAATCCGTCAGCTCGCGCATGGGGAAGGCGATGTTGTCGAAGACGGATAAGTCGGTGAACAATGCGCCGTGTTGGAACAAAACGCCCATGCGGCGGCGGTGTTCGTACAGCTCCTGCGCCGAAAATGCGGCCAAATCTCGCCCTTCAATCAGCACTTTTCCCGATTGTGGGTGAATTTGACCCGTAATCAGGCGCATCAGCGTGGTTTTACCGCTGCCCGAACCACCCATTACGGCGGCGAAATTGCCTTGTGGAATGCTGAAGTTGATGTTGTTCAGAATAGGACGGTCGCCATATGCGAAGGCAACGTCTTTCATTTCGATGAAGGGTGTGGAACTCATGCAGGAGAGGGGTGTCGAAAAATGTATTTTAATTACGGGTATTGTAAAGGGTATTGGATATTCGGGCAATTTTCAGACGGCCTGTGCTTAAGAATAACGGGTAAAAACGTGTGAAAGAATGCAGAAGCGTTGGTGGTACGGTCGTTTTGCAGCGTGTTGTGTCAAACATACAGACAGCTGTGTAGGTATATAAAGAGGCGGGCAAACATGCCCGCCTTGTTTTTAATATTTTTGCAAACCTTCTACCTTGATTTCTTTGGCATTGGCATTTATGAAGGCTTGGGTCGCCTTCATCGTGGCTTGGATGCGCGGATCGTTCCAGCGCACGATTTGGTTGTTTTCATCGCGCTTGTCCGACCAAATAATCACGCCGTCGGTGTATTTTTTGCTGATTTCGAGCATTTTGCGCCAGCGGGCGGGGTCGATGAATTGCTTGAAATAAGGGCTGTTGGTGGCCGAATAATATTGCGGCCAAATGTAGCCGATGATTTTTTTGTTGGGAAAGCGTTGGTGGATGTCGTCAACGGCGGTTTTCACGTCTTTTTCCCATTGCACCAAATCGGGGGAAGTGATGTAGAACACGGGATTGGCATAGTCGCTGATGGCGGCGGTGGGTGCACGGCGTTTACTGACTTGCCGCCATTTGGCCAAGATGGTTTCGTTGTCAACGTTGGGGCGGTAGTGGCGGATGCCGTGCAGGTGTTCGGAAGGCATGCCGTAGTTGCTGATGACGGCGCGCGGGTTTTCTTCTCTGAAGATTTGGTACATTCGCGCGAAGTCGGTTTTCAATTCGTCGGGGGTCAGCAGTTGGCCGTCTTTTTCGGCAAACCAGCTTTCGATGTCGGTGGAAATGGTGCGGTAGCCTTCGCGGCGCGATTGTTTGGCCAATTCACGGATGCGCGCTTCGTTGAGTACGCCGTGTTTGAGTTTGCCCGTCGGATCGGGTTTGACCAGCTCGCTTTCGTAAACCAAGAACACTTTGGAGAGTTTGTCGGCAGTAAGGTCGGGTTTGCCGACATAGTCCATGCGGTCGTAGATAATGAAATCTTTGGCATGGGCGGAGAGGGCAGTCAATAAGAGGACGAAGGGCAAAAGGCGGTTGGGTTTCATATTTTTAGGCAGATAAGGGAAAAGGGCCATTGTACGGGAAGCGGTGTTAAAGTAAGTCAAAGACCGTCTGAAAGGATAAAAGTTCTTTCAGACGGCCTTTTATTTGAATGTAGCAGGAATATTCAGCTTTATGGCTAGTGTCACGGATTTATTGCGCTGAAGTTTTCTCTAAGAATAGGAAAGTCTCGGCTTTGTTGCGCGGTCTTGCGCCTTGCCACAAGGTCTGCCAACCCGAAGGTGCGCCGATGTTGGCGGCTTGACGGATGAGGCGGTAGCGGCAGGAGGCGTTGTCGGTCGTGGTTTTAATATGGCTGTATTGTGTCCACGCGATGCGTGTGCGCTGGTCTTGGCCGTCGATGCTGATACATTCGAGGCCGTCTGAAAGTTTCTGTTTCAATTCGAAAGAAAGCGCGGCTTCCATTTGGTGTACCACCGGCGCATGGCTTTTGGCGGCGTTGAGCCACGGTAAAAACAGGGTCATCAGCAAAGCCCAAGCCAAGGTCACGCCGGCCGCCCAGTTGGTGACGGCTTGGCGGCCGCGGATGTTTTTACGCGTAATCGCCCAAAGCCACAATGGGGTAAACAGCAGGGCGACTGCCATCGGAATCGGGTCGATGTCGGGGATGTAATACGGGCTAAAATAGGCGGCGCGTTCGGCCAGTTTGGTAGGCCAGCCGTAGTTCATGGCGAAGAAGCCCAGCCACAGGAAGACGGCAATCAGACCAAATGCCATGATGCCGAACCAGTTGATAAATGCCACTGCACCGCGACGCAGGCCGTCCAGTTGTGCCGCGCCGAGCAGGGCAAGCGGCGGCAACAGCCAAACGAGGTTGTCTTGCAGGCGTTGAGGATTGATGGCGAGCAGGGCTGTCATGATAACCAGCCACGACAGGCTCAGAATGCCCCAATTTTTATCGTGGATACGCGTGCGGCTGAGCGTCCATGCTGCCAGCGGCCAGGCAGGCAGGGCAAACCACAGCAGGTTTTTCAGATAATAGGGCAGGTTGAAGGCCGTCTGAATCTGATGGAAGCCGCCGAATACGCCTAAGGAATAATGGTTGAACCAAATATCAAACCATTCGGGATTGGTTTTTGATAAAACCAGCGGATACAGAATCAGTAGGGGCAGGGAAACGACGATGGCGCCAATCAGGGTCAGCAGATAGCGTTTGCTTTGCCAAGTAGAATGGAACGATAGGGCAAGTGCCAAAAACATCATGGCCGCGGTCAGCAGATAGCCTGAGGAAAGGGAGAGTAAAACCCAACCGCCGCACAACAACAAAATGGCGATAATGACGCGGCGGTGTGCCAGTGAAAAGCCGCACAGAATCAATCCAAACGCGGCAAAAGCGGCCGACATGGGATTGAGGAAGTGGGCGATGGGCAGCAAACCGATGCTGCCGATAAGGATTAAGACAACGCTGCGGCCGTGATGTCTGCCGAGAAAGTTGAAACCAGCAAATCCGCAGGCCGTCAGTCCGATGGTGGTGAATACCACGCCGGCAAAACGCGCGGCATCATAGGCATCGGCCGCCCAAGGCGAAAACAGGGTTTGGAATGCGGTTGCCACCCACAAAAAAGCAGGGGAGATGGTGAAGTCGGGTTGGCCGAAGATTTGTGCAACCAACAGGCTGCCGCCGTTTTTCATGGATTCGGAGGCGGTAAAGAGGGAGGGTTCGGCAGGGTTCCACAAGTCATGCGAGAACACGCCCGGCCACAGCCAGGCAAAGGCCATCAGCAGCAGAAGCCATGGTTTTTCATGGGTTTTTTGGGGGCGGCGCGGATCGGGCGGTGTGTAAGTCAGCATGGAAGGTCAAAAAACGGTTAGTTTGAATAGTAATGGTACAGGGTTTGACAGGTTTGCGCGATATGCCGGACCGGAGAGCTTTGTAAAATAATGCTTATGGCTCGTTTTTATCGGGTGTTTGGAATGATATGGTATTCGGTTGACGACAAAAAGCTCAGGCCGTCTGAAAGAAATATTTCAGACGGCCTGAATGCAAAAAAGACTGCACGAAGCAGTCTTTTTGACAAAGCGGCAATTAGCGTTTGAACAGGTTGCCGAATTTGTTGTTGAATTTGTCCACACGACCGGTAGTGTCGACGATTTTTTGAGTACCGGTGTAGAAAGGGTGGCACAGGGAGCAAACCTCAACGTTGAAGCTGTCTTTTTCCATTGCGGATTTGGTCACGAATTTGTTGCCGCAAGAGCAGGTAACGTTGATTTCGTGGTAGTTCGGGTGAATACCTTGTTTCATTTGATTTCCTTTCGATTAAGCGGGCACAGGGGTTTTGCCTGTACTTCAGTTAAGCGTGGGATTTTCGCTATTTTTGGCTGTTTCGTCAAGCGGATATTTTGCGTAGCGGGCAGTTTCGCAACAGGCGAGAACAGTTTAGAATAGAGTTTCAAACCAAATATTGTGTAATCGGGCTGTAATTCAACTGAAAAGAGGATGTAAAACCTCTTTTAGATGTGAAACTTTAAGAAAAATAATAGTCTGATTAATATTTACGCTTTTACGAACAGGAGACGGAATCCATGCAAAAAAGGATATTGACGCGTATTTTGCGTGTCTGGGGAGGAATGTTGCCTCCGTCTTATTGCAAACCATTCGGCAGAATTGCGCAAAAATTCCGCGCCGCTTTGGCTGCGTGCATTTCCCCAAACATCGGAAGAAACGTCAATATTGAAAAAGGCGGATATGTTTTTCCGGATACGGTAATCGGCGACAATTCGGGTATCGGCGTCAATTGCGAAATCTGCCACGGCCTGACCCTCGGCAAGAACGTGATGATGGGACCGGAATGCCTGTTTTATTCAACCAACCACAAATTCAACCCTGAAACCCGCCGCTTTGAAGGCTATACGGACATTCGCCCGATTGTGATTGAAGACGATGTTTGGATTGGTAGACGTGCGATTATCATGGGCGGCGTTACCATCGGTAAGGGTGCGGTAATCGGCGCAGGTTCGGTGGTTACTAAAGATGTGCCGCCTTATTGCGTGGCAGCGGGCAATCCTGCGATTGTTCGGAAAAATCTGCTTGATGAGCAAGAGCTTGCAGCCGAATAGCGTAAACAAAATAGCAAAATAAAAGGCCGTCTGAAATTCAGCCGGCCTTTTTTAATATTGATTAAGCAGCAATTTTTTCGCATTCTTTAATGCAAGCCAAGCAAGATTCGTAGCAGGCTTTGCATTCAGCGTGGTGGCCGGCGTGTTCTTTGCAGGCGGCAGAACATTGTTTGCAGGCTTCGATGCACACTTTTGCCAAAGACGGAGTCAGGCGTGAATTTTGGGCGGCGAGGTTTTGCAAGGTGCCGCACAGTGCCAGCATTTGGTTAACGCCGGCTGCGCAGTCTTTCATGGAGGTATCGCCTTCGCTCAACAGGGCAATGCAGTGCGCCAAACAGATTTGACCGGCTTCAACGCAATGTGCGGCCGCTTTGCGCGCAGCTTCGTAGGCGCGCGGTGCAGAGTGCGCGTGACCAGCATGACCGGCGTGGTGTGCATGGTCGTGAGCACGGGCAAAAGAAGCGGCGGCGGTGAGAGAGACAGCAGCGGCGCTGCCGATAAATTGACGACGGTTCATCATAGTTTCCTTTTTGCTTTGTAGAAATATCGGACGAATTATTTCATCCGTTATTAAAAGGTTATCATGTTATTCGTTTTTAAACAATGGGCCGTCTGAAGGTATCGATAACACGTTCAGACGGCCTGTTGTTGGATATGATATTTGTTTAAATTAATCACAAATCGGATAGCTGAAATACGGCCAAGTGACTTTTTGCCGAGAAAATAGTCGGTTTATTCCGCCAACAATTCTTCCGGTTTGACTTTCTCGCCATACACGGGTAAGAGGGTTTTTTCATAGGCGGCTTTCAGACGGCCGTCTTTTTTCATGGCGGCGATTTCGCCGTTGACCCAGTTCAGGAGGTCGGTGTTGCCTTTTTGAACAGCCGGGGCGATGAATTCGGCAGGGCCGAGGTTGCCGATGGCGACTTCAAAATTCGGGTTTTCTTTTGCCCATGCCCACAGCAGGGCGTTGTCGTGGGCGAGTGCTACGCCGCGGCCGTCTTTCAGCGCGTCGAAGGTTTCGGTATTTTGGTCGAATTTCAGCAGTTTGACTTCAGGATGGCTTTTGGTGAAGAAGGCGTCGGCGGTGGTGCCTTTGTTGACCAGAAGGGTTTGGTCTTTCAATTGTGCAACGTCGGTAATCGGTTTGTCTTTGGGGGAAACTACGCCCAAGGCCACTTTCATGTAAGGATCGGCGAAATCGACGGCTTCGGCGCGTTCGGGTGTTTTGGTGAAGTTGGCGAGGATGAGGTCGACTTTGCCGGAACGGACGTATTCGACGCGGTTTGCGGCCTCGGTCAGGACGAATTCGACTTTGTCGGGGCTGCCGAGCAGGTCTTTGGCCAGGTCTTTGGCGATTTCAACGTCAAAGCCTTGGTTTTTGCCGTTGGCGTCAACATAGCCGAACGGAGGCTTGTCGCCGAATACGCCGATACGGATGACGCCTTTTTCTTTGATGGCGGCAACGGTTGCTGCGCCGCTGCTTTGTGAAGATTGGGCATCGCCGGAGCCGCCTCCGCAAGCAGTCAGGCCGACGGCGATGGCGGCGGAGGCGAGGAGGGCTTTGAATTTGGCGTTCAATTGCATGAGTGTTTCCTTTTCAAATGTTTGGTTGAAAGTGGAGGCCGTCTGAAAAAGGGTTGGACGGCCTGAAAATAAAATCAGTAGTCCATGCCTGCCAAGAATTGGCGGGCGCGTTCGCTTTTCGGGGCGGAGAAGAAGGTTTCGGGGTCGGTCGATTCGACGATGCCGCCTTTGTCCATGAAGACGATGCGGTCGGCAACTTTGCGGGCAAACCCCATTTCATGGGTTACGATGAGCATGCTCATGCCTTCGCGGGCGAGTTCTAAAACCACTTCCAAAACCTCGCGCACCATTTCGGGGTCGAGTGCGGCGGTGATTTCGTCCAGCAGGATGACTTCCGGATTCAGGCACAGGGCGCGGACAATGGCGATGCGTTGTTTCTGGCCGCCGGAGAGTTCGCGCGGATAGGCGTTTTTGCGGTCGATCAGGCCGACGCGTTCCAACAGTTTGTCGGCTTGTGCCTCTGCTTCGGCGCGGTTGCGGTTTTGTACTTTCACCGGGCCTAAGAGGATGTTTTCGATGACGGTCATGTGGGCAAACAGTTCATAGCTTTGAAAGACCATGCCGACTTTTTGCCGGGCGGTTTGCCAGGAAACGTCTTTGCCGAATTCGCCGACCCCGTCCATCACGATGCTGCCGCCTTGGTGCGGCTCCAAACCGTTGACGCAGCGCAGGAGGGTGGATTTGCCGCAGCCGGACGGGCCCAGCAGTACGATGACTTCGCCTTTTTCCAAGTCCAAGTCTAAGGATTGAATGGCGGTTACGTTGCCGTATTGTTTGTGCAGGTTGCGGATGCTCAGTAAAGCCATGTCAGTGTTCCCATTTTTGTTCAAGTTTTGCCGCCAGCAGCGACAGCGGCCAGCAACAGAAGAAATACAGCATAAAAATCAGGCCGTAAACCCAAAATGAAGCATTGGGTTGCGTCAGCAGCGAGTTTTCGATGATTTGCTGGCCGACTTTGACGACTTCGATGACGCCGATAAGGGAGGCGAGCGAGCTGGTTTTGATCATGCGCGTAAACAGATTGACGGCGCCGGGCAATACGCGGCGGATGCTTTGCGGCAGCTCGATGTAGCGGAATACCTGCCCGCGGCTCAAGCCGAGTGCCAGGCCTGATTCGACCTGGTGTTTTTCAATCGATTCCAATGCGCCGCGGACCAAATCGCCCATTTCGGCGATACCCCACATGGTAAATACCCAGACACAGACCCAAAATCCGTCGATGTGGATGCCTGTCCAGACGGATAGGCCGAAATACAGGCCGAACAGCCACACCAAAATCGGCACGATTCGGATGGTTTCGAGATAAAACCGTCCGATAAAGCGGATGAGCCGGTTGCGCGAACGCAAAACCAAGCCGAACAGCGTACCCAATACGCAGGAAGCGGCAACGGAGGCCAGGGAAATCTGCGCCGTTAACAACAGGCCTTCGCCCAAGCGTGCCGCGTTTTGTCCTTCAAACAGCCAGTCAAACACCATATTTTGCACTCCGTACGCGGTTTTCGGCCCAGCGCGCCAGAAGCGAAACGGGCAGAAGGATGATCAGGTAGCTGGCAAACAGCAGGAACAAGGCTTCGTTGGTTTTGTAGTCCATGCCGATGATGTCTTTGGTAACGAACAACAATTCTGCAATGCCGACCGCGCTGACGATAGATGTTTCTTTCATCAAAAACAATACGTTTGCGCCGATGGCGGGAACGGCGACCGCCCATGCCTGAGGCAATTCGACATAGCGGAACACTTGAAAGCGGCTCAAACCGATGGCCTTGCCCGCTTCGATCTGTCCTTTGGGGACGGCCAAAATACCGGCGCGGATGGCTTCCGCCATATAGCTTGCGCCCAAGAAAACCAGTGCGATCACGCCGCAGGTGAAACCGTCCCATTTAATGCCCATTTTCGGCAGGCCGTAATACAGGAAAAACAATTGGATCAGCAGGGGCGTATTGCGCGACAGCTCGATATAGGCGCGTGCCAATGCGTAGAAGGGGCGGATGCGGTATGCCGTAACCACGGCAACGGGCAGGCCGAACAGCAACGACAAAACGACGCCATATACCGACAATTCCAGCGTCAGCTTTGCCGCATCGACAAATTTAGGGATGGCATCGATCAGATAAGACCAGTTCATCAGAGTCAGACAATCAGCATGATAAAGGCAGTATTTTAACGGGTTTGTAAGAGAGTGTTAAATAATGGATAGGAATATCGATTGTGGATAAAACATAAAAAATGGAATAAGGCAAAGGCCGTCTGAAACGTTTCAGACGGCCTTAGAATGTCAAGGTTTCCGCGTCAGGCGGCAGCCGCTTTCCGTTCATGAATCAGTAAATTCAACAGGGCGGCCGTGCCTGCCAAGACTGCGTCGGCGTACCACATCCAGCCGTAATCGTTGAAGCGCGTGATGACGATGCCGCCGATGTACGAACCCAAAAAGCCGCCGATTTGGTGGCTCAACATGGTCAACCCGAAGAGGGTGGCCAAGTAGCGCGTACCGAAAAGTTTGCCGGTAATGGCGGCGGTGGGGGCGACGGTTGCCAGCCAAGTGAAACCGAGTCCGGCGGCGAAAAGATAGAAGTTCAAATCGGTTTTAGGGGCGGCCAGATAAATCAATATCATGGCGACACGCGAAGCATATAAACCGAAGAGGACGTATTTGCCCAAAAATCTGCCGGTACACCAGCCTGAAAAAATACAGCCAGCGATGTTTGCCAAACCAATAATGGCAATGGAGGTCGAAGCGACCGTAGCAGGGAGGCCGCAAAGTGAAATTTCGGTTGGCAGGTGGGTAACCAAAAAGGCGATGTGGAAACCGCAGGTAAAGAAACCCAAATGCAGCAAGATATAGCTGCGGTTGGCGAAAGCCTTGCAGACGGCCTGCTTCAGGGTTTGGCCGTCGTCGGTATGGACGGTATGAGCAGCATGTTTGCCGCCGGCCAGCCACCAAGAAATCGGCAAAATCAAGATGGCAATGACTGCCCAAACGTAAAATGTCCCCGTCCAGCCGACGTGGGGGAGGGCAATCAAACCTTGAACCAGCGGCGCGAACAAAAATTGCCCTGCGGACCCGCCTGCATTGACCAGGCCGGAAGCCAAGCCGCGCCGATGAGGCGGCGTTTTGGCGGCGACCTGTCCCATAATGATGGAAAATCCGCCCGAACCCGTACCGAATGCCAACAATAAACCGATACCCAGCATCAGCCCCCAATAAGTCGGCATTTGCGGCACCATCAGACAGGCGGCAATCAATAGAACCGTCCCGCCGGCTAAAACCTTAAACGCGCCGAAACGGTCGGCCAACGCGCCGGACAAGGGTTGCGATATGCCCCACATCAATTGGAAAACGGCAATAATCAGGCTGAACTGGGTCATGCTCAATTCGGTCGAGTTGACGACGGGCAGGACAAAAAGCCCTAAAGTCATCCTCATGCCGATGGTAATCAGCAGGATGGAGGCGGCAGCGGCGATCAGCAGCCACAAATTGGGTAATTTGGCAGAAGAATCGGTCATGATGTTTGTGTATGTAAGGGGCAGGGAATAAAAGCTATTCCTGCCACTATATTATTTATTTGATTTCTCGGCGAGCCGATATATAAACGCGCGATTCTAGCATTGGGCGGGAAACGGCATAAATAACCGTTGGTTCTTTGGATATGGTAAAAAGTGATATGGTTTGAGGATGAATTGAGGATGAAGCGGTCAAATATTCTTCGTTTGGTACTGACGGAGCAAGCAAATTGCCGTTGAATTTTCGTTTGAGAAGAAAGGCCGTCTGAAAAGTTTCAGACGGCCTTTGTTTGACTGACTTACATCAGATGATTTCCAGAATGAAATACTGACGCAGTTTTTCGTACACATTATTTTGTACGTTGATACAACCATTGGTTATGATGCGGTCGGCCACATGAGGAGAAGCGATGCGTTCCATGCGTCTTTCCTGCGGCTTGAGCGTCCATACCCTGTGTAACGCAAACAGAAAGTCATTTTCTTCTTTGAAGCCGATAACCTCGCCACCGTAACCCGGTTTGCTGGTCATCATCGGCGTCATATTGAATTTGCCTTTCGGCGTGGTCTTGCCAATCAGTACCGGATGGCACTGACCGTCATCGGCAAAGCAAAGCTCCGCCTTAGCTGTATTGACCACAACTTTTTTACGCTGGATATAGTCACTGACAGCATCGGCAGCAGCCAAAGAATTCAGACCTGCTGCCAAGGCTATACCCAATAGGATCCGTTTCAAATTTGTCCTTATTGACGGATGCGTTTAGGAGCTTCTTTAATGATCTCGCGGATGATCACTTGAGGCTCTTGTTTAGGTGTAGGTGCTGGAGGAGGACATACAGCATCTTTAGGGAATACTGGATTCCAGAAGAAGCTGCGTGCAAATTTGTCTTTGTCGAAGATCACTTTGTATTGACAAGTAGTGATGCCTTCAACGCCGGAAGTGTTTTCAGGGTCAACTCCTACGCCTGGGGTGTAGAAGTGGAACAGGTAGTCCCATTCACGCACGCCAACCATGCCTTCGTCGTAGTGAGGACGGCCGAGGATTTTGTAGATGTCGTCTTTGGTCAGACCAGGACGCATTTGATCCAACTCGTCAAAAGTCGGGAATGTACCACGGTCTTTGTTGAAGGTCAGAGAGTAAGGTTTAGGGAAGCGTGGCTCGTCGGTAGTGCCTTCAGGAGTGATTTTGCTCTTAGTAGCACAGGCGGCCAGCAGGCCGGTAGCCAGCAGGACGAAGCCCACTTTTGCGATTTTTTTCATTTGATAATCCTTTTATTGATTTTACCAGCCGAACTTTTCAGACGGCCTGTTAGTGCCGGCAGCGAGTTTGCCGGTTTACCCAAATAATGTTGTGCTTCTTAAAGATGTACCCGACGGTTTGACAAACAGAACATCGGCACATTCCGGCAGGGCATTGCGCCTCATCTCCGTTGTATCCGCCTGAATCGGCAGAACCGTTCAGACGGCCTGACTGACATTTATTGTCACTTTGTAACAATTTCACTGCGAGTAAGGCTTGGGGTTTAGAGATGTCCAGTTTTCGATAAATCAGGTTGTATTGCGTAATACCTTGTTATCTTTGTGCTTTAGTTCATTTTGGCATTTGCCGGAGATTAGGTACTTAATCTTTCGGATGTTATCCCTGCAAATTGTATGCCAGTTTTCCTTTATACGCATAATCTGTGTATGCCAGAATGTTGGCTTTATACAACATTCATATTAACGAACCAGAAACGGATTGTACCTTTTCTCATGCTCGATACTGGTCATGCGACCGTGCCCGGCTATAACTTGCGTGGTTTCGGGCAGGGTTAATAGTTTAGCGCGGATATTGTTTATGAGGTCATCATGATTGCCGCGCGGAAAATCTGTGCGACCAACGGTCTCATAAAATAAAACATCGCCTGCGACTAAAAGACTGTTTTCGGCGTTGTAAAAAACGACTTGGCCGGGAGTGTGGCCGGGAATGTGGAGGACTTGGAAGCTATGGTTGCCGACTTTGAGCGTTTCCCCTTCTTCCAGCCAGCGTGTCGGCGTGAATGACGGAGAAACAGGGAAGCCGTATTGCGCCGTTGTTTGCGGAAGGGCTTGGAGCAGGAATTCGTCGTCTTTGTGCGGACCGAGAACGGGTACGTCGCAGGTTTTCAAAAGTTCAACCACGCCGCCTGCGTGGTCAAGATGGCCGTGGGTCAGCCAAATGGCGGTCAGCTTGAGGCCTTTGCTTTGGACTTGTTGCAATAAATAAGGGACGTCGCCGCCGACATCGGCCAACACGGCTTCTTTGGTTTCATCGTCCCAAATCAGCGTGCAGTTTTGACGGAAGGGGGTAACGGCGTTGATTTCAAATTGGAGTGCCATGGGTGTTCCTAGGAAATGCTTATTTAATGTTGTTTACGTTTCAGACGGTCTTTTGTTATTATGCATATATAATAACAAAAGCAAGTATGGAAAAGTGTCTTATGAATATGAATAATGTAATGCGAACCATGATACCGATTTTTGCGGCTTCTTTCATCTCTGCGGCGTTTGGTGCAGATTTGTTGTTGGCGCAGGAATATAAAAATCAAGATATTGCCGGTTGGGCCATGAGTGAAAAGTTGGATGGCGTACGCGCGTATTGGGACGGCAGGCAGCTGGTCAGTCGTCAGGGCTATGCGTTTACACCGCCCAAAGGTTTTACAGCAGGTTTTCCGCCGTTTCCGATGGATGGCGAGTTGTACAGCGGACGAGGGCGGTTTGAGCAAATTTCCGCGACGGTGCGTTCTGCCTCGGGAAATTGGGACGGCATCCGTTTGCATGTTTTTGATGTGCCGCAGGCGCAGGGCAATCTGTATCAGCGGCTGGAAACGGCTTCGAAATGGCTGAAATCACACCCGTCGGCACGGTTTACGGTTATTCCGCAAGTCAAGGTGCGCGACAAACAGCATGCTTTGGATTTTTTGAAACAAGTCGAAGCGCTGGGTGGGGAAGGTGTGATGCTGCGTCAACCTGAAGCCCGTTATGCAAGCGGTAGAAATGGGCAGCTGTTGAAGCTGAAAAGTGAATATGATGATGAATGTACAGTGACGCGTCATTATGAGGGCAAAGGGCGAAATGTCGGGCGTTTGGGTGCGGTAGGATGCAAAAACCAATATGGCGAGTTTCGTATCGGCAGCGGTTTTAAGGATAAAGACCGCGACCATCCGCCGAAAATCGGTGCGCTGATTACTTACCGTTATCGTGGTTTTACGCAAAAGGGAACGCCGAAATTTGCAACATTTGTCAGGGTGCGCTCGGATCGATAAAACAAATTAAAGGCCGTCTGAAAATAGGTTTCAGACGGCCTTTAATATAGATGTTGCATAGTCTTTTATAAGGTTTCCAATACATCGGGCAATTCGGCCAAGCTTTTGAGCATGGCGATATGGGGCAGGGCGGAAAGTTGTTGGGCAGTGTGTGCGCCGGTGGTGACAGCGATGGCGCGGATTTTGGCATTGGCAGCCATTTCTAGGTCGTGGGTGGTGTCGCCGACGACGACGGCCTCTTCCGGCTCAACACCCAGTCGGTCGCAGAGGGCGAGTACCATGTCGGGCGCGGGTTTGGACGGATATTCGCTGGCGCAGGCGGTTTCCAGCCAAAAGGCTTGGGTGTCGGTTTGTGCAATGGCTTTGTCCAAGCCGCTCCGGCCTTTGCCGGTCGCTACTGCAAGCCAATAGCCTTGTTGTTTCAAGCGTTGCAGGCAGGGCAGGGCTTCGGTGAACAGGGTCATGTTGCGGTTGTTGGGATTGAGGTAGTGCGCGGCATAGGTCTCAATCAGGGTTTCCTGAACGTGTTCGCTGACGTTGTGGGCAAGGCGGCGGATGATGCCGGACAGGCTGTATCCGATGAGCGGACGGATTTGGTCGGCTTCGGGAACGGGCAGGCCACAATCGGCAAAGCTTTGTTGAAAGGTGTGGATGATGGGGTTGGTGGTGTCGGCAAGCGTGCCGTCCCAGTCGAAAATAATGAGTTTGGGTTTCATGGGTTTCCTTTCAGACGGCCTTTTCCTGATTTTCCAGCATTAAAACAAATTGCGCTAATTCTTGCGGCAGGTGGGCTTTCAGGATTAGTTTTTCGCCGGTCAGCGGATGGGCGAGGTGCAGCTCGGAAGCGTGCAGGAACATTCTTTTCAAACCGAGTTTCTGCAGGCGTTTGTTGGCCTGATAGTCGCCGTAGCGTTCGTCGCCGGCAATGGGGCAGTCTTGCGATTGTAGGTGGACGCGGATTTGGTGGGTGCGGCCGGTTTTCAGGGTGGCTTCGACAAAGGTCAGGTCGGACAGGCCGACTTGGTGCAAAAGGCCGTCTGAAAAACGGTTTAACACGCGGAAGATGGTGTGGGCGGATTGGCCGTCTTCGCTGACGCGCACCATTTTTTCACCTTGTGCGCCGGTGTATTTGAACAGGGGAAGCTTGACGTGGAAGCGGTCGTTCGGCAGCCTGCCGACACCCAGCGCGAGATAGATTTTTTTCGGATGGTCGTTGCGGATGGCTTCGTGCAGTTTCACCAAGGCGCTGCGTTTTTTGGCTATCATCAAAAGGCCGCTGGTGTCTTTGTCGAGGCGGTGGACGAGTTCGAGATAACGCGCTTCGGGACGGGCGCGGCGGATTTGTTCGATGACGCCGAAGCTCACGCCGCTGCCGCCGTGGACGGCAACGCCGGACGGTTTGTTGATGACCAAAAGCGCATCGTCTTCGTAAACGATGTCAAACTCGCGTGCTGGCGCGGCCTGGTTTTCAGCCGGCCTTTGTTTTTCTGCGATGCGTATCGGCGGAATGCGAATAGTATCGCCTGCCTGAATGCGGTTGTCGGGTTTGCAGCGTTTTTTGTTCAGCCGCACTTCGCCGGCGCGGATAATGCGGTGGATATGGCTTTTCGGGACGCCTTTGAGGATTTTTATCAGATAGTTATCAAGGCGTTGGCCTTCCTCGTGTTCGGCAACGGCAATCAGGCTGACTGAATCTTTGCGTATTGCGTGCATTTTCTCTATAATCCCAAACGTCCGTTTCGGGACTCGAACCTGCCGTCGCAGGCCGTCTGAAACGGATTTATTGTTAAAACGAGATTTTATATTAAAAACGCACTCCGCAAAGCATTTCCTTGTGTTTGTTCAAAGCCGGCAAACGCAATCCCGTAATTAAGTTTGAATTGAACCTGCCGTCCGGCCGGGCGTAAGACGCAGTCCGCGCAGCACCGTCCGAAATTACCGGCGCTACGATAATAAGAAGATGTAGGCTGCCTTAATTTTGTCCGAAGCATCAGCATTCGGACGGCAGCGGAACCATCAACCTTTCCGCCGCATTGTTCTTTATTTCCTTCTTTATCCGAATCCGTCCGCACATGGCTTGAGTTCAAGCATGCAACCTTGCGGATTTCAAATCAAATACTGGTTACACGGGGATTTTCCCATCTTGCCTTTGAAGAGTGCCAACCGGACAGACAGGCCGTCTGAAAAAGATATTCACAAATCAAACGGCCGCTGTTCACGAGGTGACTATGAAAAGAATGTTATTCAACGCAACGCAGGCCGAAGAGCTGCGCGTTGCCATTGTCGATGGCCAAAACCTTTTGGACTTGGACATCGAAACGCTGGGCAAAGAACAGCGTAAAGGCAATATCTACAAAGGTATCATTACCCGCATCGAGCCGTCGCTGGAAGCGTGTTTCGTCGATTACGGAACCGACCGCCACGGCTTTTTGCCGTTTAAGGAAGTATCGCGTTCATATTTCCGCGACTACGAAGGCGGCAGGGCGCGTATTCAGGACGTGCTCAAAGAGGGCATGGAAGTTATCGTCCAAGTCGAAAAAGATGAGCGCGGCAACAAAGGCGCGGCACTGACCACCTTCATCAGCCTGGCCGGCCGCTATTTGGTATTGATGCCGAACAACCCGCGCGGCGGCGGCGTATCCCGCCGTATTGAAGGCGAAGAGCGCCAAGAGTTGAAAGCCGCCATGGCCGAACTCGACATTCCGAACGGTATGAGCATCATCGCCCGCACCGCCGGCATCGGCCGCAGCGCGGAAGAGTTGGAATGGGACTTGAACTACCTCAAACAGCTCTGGCAAGCCATTGAAGAAGCAGGCAAAGCACACCATGACCCTTACCTGCTCTTTATGGAAAGCTCGCTGCTGATTCGTGCGATTCGCGACTATTTCCGTCCCGATATCGGCGAGATTTTGGTGGACAATCAAGAAGTTTACGACCAAGTTGCCGAATTCATGAGCTACGTCATGCCGAGCAATGTAGGCCGTCTGAAACTCTATCAAGACCACACGCCGCTGTTCTCCCGTTTCCAAATCGAACACCAAATCGAAAGTGCGTTCTCACGCAGCGTCAGCCTGCCTTCCGGCGGCGCGATTGTGATCGACCATACCGAAGCCCTGGTTTCCATCGACGTCAACTCTGCGCGTGCCACACGCGGCTCGGATATTGAAGACACCGCGTTCAAAACCAATATGGAAGCCGCCGAAGAGGTCGCCCGTCAAATGCGCCTGCGCGACTTGGGCGGTTTGGTCGTCATCGACTTCATCGATATGGAAAATCCGAAACACCAACGCGATGTTGAAAACGTCCTGCGCGACGCGCTCAAAAAAGACCGCGCACGCGTGCAAATGGGCAAACTTTCGCGTTTCGGCCTTTTGGAGTTGAGCCGCCAACGTTTGAAACCGGCTCTGGGAGAAAGCAGCCATGTTGCGTGTCCGCGCTGTGCCGGTACAGGCGTCATCCGCGGCATCGAATCCACCGCCCTGCACGTTTTGCGCATCATTCAAGAAGAAGCAATGAAAGACAACACCGGCGAAGTACACGCACAAGTGCCTGTCGATGTTGCCACCTTCCTGTTGAACGAAAAACGCGCCGAGCTGTTTGCGATGGAAGAGCGCTTGGATGTGAACGTCGTCCTGATTCCAAACATCCACTTGGAAAATCCGCACTACGAAATCAACCGCATCCGCATTGATGACGTAGAAGAAGACGGCGAACCGAGCTACAAACGCGTTGCCGAGCCGGAAGAAGACGAATCCGCCAAACCTTTCGGCAGCGAAAAAGCCAAAGCTTCCCGTCCTGAGCCAGCTGTCAAAGGCGTACGCCATACCCAGCCTGCACCGACTGTCGCCCCTGAGAAAAAAGCCTCTTGGTGGGACAGCTTCAAAGCTTGGTTGAAACGCATTTTCGGCGGCGAGCCTGCACCTGTCGCAGTTGCTCAAGAGCCTGCCGAAAAACGCACTACAAACAACCGCAGCCAAAACAGTAACCGCCGTTCAAACAGCCGCCGTCAAAATCCACGCCGCAACAACAAAAACGACGGCAGCAAAGTCGAAGTGCGCGAAGTGAATGCCGAAGCTGTCGACAGTAAGTTTGAAGAAAACAAATCAAACGAAAGCCGCAACGACGAGCGTAAAGACACCCGCCGCAACCGCAACCGTAACAACCGCCGCGATGATCGCAACAACGAGCGCAATCGTGTTGAGGAAGTGGTTGAAGACGTAAACGTTCAGGAAGTGGCTGCACTGGCTGAGATGCCGTCTGAAAACCAAGCGGAACAAAACGGCAATAAACGCCGCCGCAACAACAGTCGCAACGAGCGCAACCGTCATCAACCTGCGGAAAACCGTGTTGAGGACGTGAACGTTCAAGCCGATGGCGAACAGGCGCAAGTCGAAGCGGACGACAACGCCCGCAGCGAAGAGGGTGTGAAAAACAACGGCCGTCAAGGACGCGACTGCAACAACCGTCAGCGCAACAACCGTCAGCGCAACAACCGCAACGACCGCCGTTCTAACAGCAAAAAACGCAATATTCCGTCTTCAGCAAAAATCGAGCAATACCTGAACATTACCGATACCGCCGACAAAGTTCTCTTTGCTGTGGCGCATGTTTTGGGTTTGAACGAAACGGTTGAAGCTGCAAATGCGACATTGTCTTCTGAAAGCGATCAAGCCGAGCCGCTGGTGATTGTAGTATCCGAGCCTGAAGTGACCAGCGCAGAGCCATTCGTATTTGCGATTGAAAGCGAAGACGAGCCTGCCGTAGCGCAAACTGAAGGCGCTGATGCCGAACAAGCCCTGCTTGCTTCTGCAGTCAGCAATGTCAAAGAAGCCATTGCTGCGGTATTGTCTCCAAATGCAACGGCTACTGTTGCATCGGTTGAAGCACCAGCCGAAACTGTTGTCACACAAACTGAAGCCGTAGCTGAAGCAGCGCCTGTCGCAATCGTTGTGCCTGAGAGCTTGGGCGATTTGATCTTCGTTGAAACCGATCCGCAAGCCGTTGCCGCTTTTGCCGCGCAGCCACAACCTGAACCGGTTGCTAAAACACGCCGTTCGGATGTGCCTAAAGTAGAAGTGGAAGACACAGCAGTCGAAATGATTTTGGTGGAAACACGCAAAGACTAAGATTGGTTTTCCAGTTAAAAGCCCGATGTTGAACGCATCGGGCTTTTTTACAGGAGAAGTGCTACGACTATAGGGAATAGTTAAGAAAAGGAAATTTCTTTTGAGGAGAGTGAGAAGTATGAAGCATCAAGAAGTTGGAGTTATCGATATTTAAAGGTCAGAATCATTGCTACCTTGAAAGACTTAGCCTTTACATAGGGTTGGTCCTGTATAAAAAATAAGATCATGGAAGTATGAATATGAAGTTAAGATATTTTGAATTAGATAGACCTTATGTGGAAAATCGCCAAAGGATCGAGGAGTTGATGGACTCAGCTTCATTAAGATACGAGGAGGCCAGGATAGAGGACTACAATCAAAATTGGAAATGCCGTAGAAAAGCGTTTGTATATGAATCGAAGTGTATGACATCTATGTTGGAGCGACTCTTCAAGCCTGTTCCAACTAAGGATTGTTGGAAAATCATCATAGAATGCATGGATAAGGTCTGCAATCCTTGTATCATAAACTTACTTGGTGTCTATACTGTTCAGGTTCCATTTGATTTTTGTACCTATGAAGCTTTAGATCCTGTTGATAAGAAAAAGATGCTCTTGGCTGCCTTAGTCGAAGGGGCAAACCGTGTATTTCATAAGCTTTCTATTCCATTCTGCTTACTTGGGGATGTAGTGAATGAAATAGAGAGAAACCATTATGAAAATAGTTGGGTATGGAAAAAGAAGAAGATTCAATCCACCACTTTTTCCATTCAAGTGGAACATCAGATCGATAAAGTTGACTTGTTTTGGAATATTGAAAATAAAGACAAGAGTATTCGTCATTTGATTAAAACCTGTCCTGCTCATGAAATGGATTATGGCGTTTACCTTGGTAAATTAGAGGTAAATGATAATTTCCTTTATCTATTGGGTAAAAATAATGAGGTCGTAAGCAAGGTTTCTATAAATAAATGAAGGATAGCTGCTTGTAGTTTTTCTTAAACAGCCAACTATGTCAGAGCGATGGAGTTAGAAAAGGCCGTCTGAAATGGTTTCAGACGGCCTTGGTTTGTGTGTGTATGTTTAGGTATTGTGATTATTTTTTGTTCAGAGAGTCACGGATTTCGCGCAACAACAGAACTTCTTCGCTAGGCTCTGCCGGTGCTTCTTCAGCAGGAGCGTCGGTTTTTTTCAAGGAGTTGATGGCTTTAACCACGCAGAAGATGGCAGCGGCAACGATCAGGAAGCTGATCACAGTGTTGATGAACAGACCGATGTTCAGGGTAACGGCACCGGCTGCTTGAGCGGCTGCCAGGTTGGCGTAACCTTCAGCAGGAGCGGCTTGTGCGCCGTTTTTCAGGGTGATGAACAGGTTGGAGAAATCAACGCCGCCGATTAGTAGACCGATAGGAGGCATGATTACATCGTCAACCAATGATTTGACGATGCCGCTGAATGCTGTACCGACAACCATACCGACTGCGAGGTCGACAACGTTGCCACGCATAATAAATTCTTTAAATTCTGAAGCGATTGACATAATTAATCTCCTGTATGTGTTTGAGTCAAAATCAGATGTGATTCAATTAATCGGCAGGCATCTTAACGCTTTATTAGTTAAGAAAAATTCAATAATGTTAAATTTTGTATTTTATGCCAAAAATGCCCTGCTTCTATGCCTTCTGTATGAAAAACAGGCCGTCTGAATTTTTTCTGTTACTTTTTTACACCACTTTTTATCAGTAGCTAAGTATCAGATAACATGAATGTTATCTTTAGAATCAATGCTCTATCGGAATTTCAAATTGAGGTAGAATGATAATATAATAATGCTGAAAACATAATCATTGAAAGCCTGTAAAGATAATGTTTCGAATTCGTATTTGACTTTCAGACGGCCTTTTTTGTCATGCAGTTATTCAAACCATAATGTAACGGCCATAAAAAACGCACTTTCAGCATGAAAGTGCGTTTGGCGTGAAAACTGTTTAGTTCTCTTCGTCGTTCAGCGCATTGATGCTGTAACCGCCGTCAACGTAGGTAATCTCGCCGGTAATGCCGGAAGCGAGGTTGGACAAGAGGAAGGCGGCGGTGTTGCCGACTTCTTCGGTGGTCACGTTGCGGCCCAATGGGTTGTGGGAAGCGACGTGGCCTAAGAGTTTGCTTAAATCGGCGATGCCGGAAGCAGCCAGGGTTTTGATCGGGCCTGCGGAGATGCCGTTGCAGCGGATGCCTTCTTTGCCCAGGCAGGCGGCAGTGAAGCGGATGCCGGCTTCGAGGCTGGCTTTGGCCATGCCCATAACGTTGTAGTTAGGAATGGCACGAACGGCGCCTAAGTAGCTCAGGGCAACGATTGCGGCGTTGCGGCCCTGCATCATCGGACGGGCGGCTTTTGCCAGCGCAGGCAGGCTGTATGCGGAGATTTCGTGAGCAGTGTTGAACGCTTCGCGGCTGATGCTGTCGAGGAAGTCGCCGCTCAAAGCTTCTTTCGGGGCAAACGCGATGGCGTGCACCAAACCGTCGAGGCCGTCCCAGTGTTTGCCCAAGTCAACGAAAACTTGGTTGATTTCGTCGTCGCTGGCAACGTCGCAGCGGAACACGAGTTCGGAGCCGAGTTCGGCCGCCATTTTACGGACGCGCTCTTCCAGTTTGTCGACAACATAAGTGAATGCCAATTCCGCGCCTTGTTCGCGGCAGGCTTTGGCGATGCCGTAAGCGATGGAACGCTCGGAGATCATGCCGGTAATCAGAATTTTTTTGCCTTGCAAAAAGCCCATTTTCTTATCCTTTAGCAGTGGTATTGCGGTTGCATTAAACTGCGCATTATAGCAAAAACCGCTGTTTCGGCATAGAAAAAAACGGATAACCCTTTGTCTTGCCTCAAATAGGGATAAGGTTGTCTGCCAAGGCCGTCTGAAACCTGACGGAACGGCGGCAAAACGTTATACTTGATAGTCTTAATGACCGATGTTTCAGGAGTGAACCATGCCCGAGCAAAACCGCATTCTCTGCCGAGAACTCAGCCTGTTGGCGTTTAACCGTCGTGTATTGGCTCAGGCGCAGGATACGAAAGTTCCCTTGTTGGAACGTTTGCGTTTCCTGTGTATCGTGTCTTCCAATTTGGACGAATTTTTTGAAGTGCGCATGGCGTGGTTGAAACGCGAAAACAAATTGCGCCCGCATCAGCTGCTCGACAACGGAAAAACCGCGGCCGAAACCATCGAAGCGGTGGCGAAAGAGGCGCAGGCCTTGATTCGCGAGCAGTACGATCTGTTTAACAAAGTATTGCAGCCTGCACTCGGCCGCGCCGGCATTCATTTCTATCGCCGCCACAAATGGATGGCCGCGCAGAAAAAATGGATCGAAAACTATTTCGACAATGAGCTGTTGCCCATTCTCACGCCCATCGGCCTTGATCCGTCACACCCGTTTCCTCGCCCGTTAAATAAATCGCTCAACTTCGCCGTCGAACTCGAAGGCACGGATGCGTTCGGCCGGCCGTCTGGTATGGCGATTGTGCAGGCTCCGCGCATTTTGCCGCGCGTCGTCCCCATGCCGTCTGAAATTTGCGGCGGCGATGCAGGCTTTGTGTTCTTGTCTTCGATTTTGCACGCCCATGTCGGCAAACTCTTTCCCGGCATGAAGGTGAAAGACTGCCATCAGTTCCGCCTCACGCGTGACAGCGATTTGACGGTTGATGAAGAAGATTTGAAAAACCTGCGTGCCGCGATTCAAAACGAGTTGCACGACCGCGAATACGGCGACGGCGTGCGCTTGGAAGTGGCGGACACTTGTCCGGCGCATATTCACGACTTCCTGCTTGCCCAGTTCAAGCTGACTTCTGCCGAGCTGTATCAGGTCAAAGGTCCGGTTAATTTGGTGCGCCTCAATGCCGTCCCGGATTTGGTGGACAGGCCGGATTTGAAGTTTCCGCCGCGCAACGCAGGCCGTCTGAAAGCCTTACGCAAAAACGGCTCAGTGTTCAAACTGGTCAAACAGTCGCCGATTTTGCTGCACCACCCGTATCAGTCTTTCGATCCGGTTGTCCAAATGATACGCGAGGCTGCTGCCGATCCGGATGTGTTGGCCGTCAAAATGACCATTTATCGTACCGGCAGCAATTCCGAGCTTGTGCGCGCATTGATGAAGGCTGCACTGGCGGGCAAGCAAGTTACCGTCGTGGTTGAACTGATGGCGCGTTTTGACGAAGCCAACAACGTCAACTGGGCGAAACAGCTCGAAGAGGCGGGTGCGCACGTCGTGTACGGCGTATTCGGCTACAAAGTCCACGCCAAAATGGCTTTGGTTATCCGCCGTGAAGACGGCGTGCTCAAGCGTTATGCCCACCTCGGTACCGGCAACTACCACCAAGGCACATCGCGCATTTACACCGACTTCGGCATCATCACCGCTGACGAACAAATTACTGCTGATGTGAACACGTTGTTTATGGAAATCACAGGCTTGGGCAAGCCGGGCCGTCTGAACAAGCTCTATCAAAGCCCGTTTACCCTACACAAAATGGTCATCGACCGCATCAAGCAGGAAACCGAACACGCCAAAGCAGGCAAACCGGCACGGATTACCGCCAAGATGAACTCCCTCATCGAGCCGAGCGTAATTGATGCGCTGTATCAGGCCAGCGCGGCAGGCGTGCAAATCGACCTGATTGTGCGCGGTATGTGTACTTTGCGCCCGGGGGTAAAAGGCTTGTCCGAAAACATCCGCGTCCGCTCCATTATCGGCCGCCAACTCGAACACTCGCGCGTGTATTGCTTCCATAACAACGGCGCAGACGATACCTTTATCTCCAGCGCCGACTGGATGGGTCGCAACTTCTTTCGCCGCATTGAAGTCGCCACGCCGATTACCACGCCCGAACTCAAAGAACGCGTGATCCGCGAAGGTTTGGAAATGGCCTTGGAAGACAATACCCAGGCTTGGCTGATGCAGCCTGACGGCAGTTATGTCCGCACCCAGCCGCAAGACGGCGAGCCTGCGTTTGGTTTGCAGGAAGGTTTGTGGAAAATATACGGACGTTGAGTTGAATAATGTCTCAGGCCGTCTGAAACGCAGGTTTCAGACGGCCTTTTTTGATTTTGCCGTTATAATTCCGTTTCCCAATCTTTCAGACGGCCTTTTCCTATGAAATCTTACCCCGATTCCTATCTCCATTTTGAAAACCTCGAATCTCCCGAAACGCAAGATTTTGCCGCCGCGGCCCATGCCGAAACGCGTGCGCGTTTTTTAGAAAACGACAAAGCGCGCGCATTGTCCGACGGCATTTTGGCGCAGTTGCAGGACACGCGGCAGATTCCGTTTTGTCAGGAACACCGCGCGCGGATGTACCATTTCCATCAGGACGCAGAATATCCGAAGGGCGTGTACCGCGTATGTACCGCGGCGACGTACCGTTCCGGCTATCCCGAGTGGAAAATCCTGTTTTCAGTGGCGGATTTCGATGAATTGCTCGGCGACGATGTATATTTGGGCGGCGTGTCGCACTTGGTGGAAAAGCCCAACCGCGCGTTGTTAACACTGAGCAAATCGGGCGGCGATACGGCGTACACGCTGGAAGTGGATTTGGAAGCAGGGGAGTTGGTAGAAGGTGGTTTTCACTTTCCGGCAGGCAAAAACCATGTGTCGTGGCGCGATGAAAACAGCGTGTGGGTGTGTCCGGCTTGGGATGAACGCCAGTTGACCGAATCGGGCTATCCGCGCGAAGTATGGCTAGTGGAACGCGGCAAGAGTTTCGAGGAAAGCCTGCCGGTGTATCAAATTGCCAAAGACGGCATGATGGTAAACGCGTGGCGTTACCTCGATCCGCAGGGTTCGCCGATTGATTTGATTGAAGCGTCGGACGGTTTTTACACCAAAACTTATTTGCAGGTGTCGGCCGAAGGTGAGGCGAAACCGTTAAACCTGCCCAACGATTGCGACGTAGTCGGCTATTTGGCGGGTCATCTTTTGCTGACGCTGCGCAAAGACTGGAACCGCGCGAACCAAAGCTATCCGAGCGGCGCATTGGTAGCGGTGAAGCTGAATCGGGGCGAACTCGGGGCGACGCAGCTTTTGTTTGCGCCCGATGAAACGCAGGCATTGGAAAGCGTGGAAACGACCAAGCGTTTTGTCGTGGTGAGCCTGCTGGAAAACGTACAAGGCCGTCTGAAAGCATGGCGCTTTAGCGACGGCAAATGGCAGGAAGTCGAACTGCCGCGCCTGCCTTCGGGTGCATTGGAAATGACCGACCAACCGTGGGGCGGAGACGTGGTTTACCTTGCCGCCAGCGATTTCACCACGCCGCTGACGCTGTTTGCGCTGGATTTGAACGTGATGGAACTGACCGTCATGCGCCGTCAGCCGCAGCAGTTCGATTCAGACGGCATCAACGTGCAGCAGTTTTGGACGACTTCGGCCGACGGCGAGCGCATTCCTTATTTCCACGTCGGTAAAAACGCCACGCCCGACACGCCGACTTTGGTTTATGCCTACGGCGGTTTTGGCATTCCCGAATTGCCGCATTATCTCGGCAGCGTTGGCAAATATTGGCTGGAAGAGGGCAATGCCTTTGTGTTGGCGAACATCCGCGGCGGCGGCGAATTTGGCCCGCGCTGGCATCAGGCGGCGCAGGGAATCAGCAAACACAAAAGCGTTGATGATTTATTGGCAGTCGTGCGCGATTTGTCCGAACGCGGCATGAGTTCGCCCAAACACATCGGTTTGCAGGGCGGCAGCAACGGCGGCCTGATTACCGCTGCCGCCTTCGTGCGCGAGCCGCAAAGTATCGGCGCGCTGGTGTGCGAAGTGCCGCTGACCGACATGATCCGTTATCCGCTGCTGTCCGCCGGTTCAAGCTGGACGGACGAATACGGCAATCCGCAGAAATATGAAGTCTGCAAACGCTGGCTGGGCGAATTGTCTCCGTATCACAATCTTTCAGACAGCATCGATTATCCGCCCGCACTCATCACTACCAGCCTCAGCGACGACCGCGTCCATCCCGCCCACGCGCTCAAGTTCTACGCCAAACTGCGCGAAACCTCGCCGCAATCTTGGCTCTACTCGCCTGACGGCGGCGGCCATACCGGCAACGGCACCCAACGCGAATCCGCCGACGAACTTGCCTGTGTCTTGCTGTTTTTGAAAGAGTTTTTAGGGTAGAAGCAAGCAGCAGGATTGACTGTTTTGTAAAGTTGAGAAACAAAATACTCTTGTTTCGGCAAGTGAAAAGAAGGCCGTCTGAAAAACGAATATTAAAGTTTTTCAGACGGCCTTCTTTTCTTTTAACTTTCAACATATCCCGATAAAATGGACACTTTGTAAGTGATCATTGATGGAAGACGCAATTATGGCAACCGAACCGAAAAATTATACACGATTTAGAAAATAATTTCAAACAAAACAATATATTAAAACTTAAACAAATCTTTCCCGAAGTCTTTTGCGAAGACCAAATCGACTTTGAGAAACTCAAACTTGTCCTTGGCGCAGAAAACCTTGCCGGTGTGGGCGAACGTTATCAACTCGATGCTGTAGAAACTAGTAGCGTTGTTTACAGTATTTCTAGGAGAATACTGAAACATGAACATGCACAAAAACACCCGTCTCACCCCGTCTCTGGATTTGGATATCCTCAACGGCATCATGCGCCAAGCCGTGTTGCAGCAGCTGCAAACCTACTTGGGCGCGGACACCATCATCGAAACACACATCACCCGCGATATGCTCGAACGCGCAGAAAAAATCCGCCTCTCCAACGCCTTGAGAGGCGTGTTTGAGGCGGATTTGGTGTACTAGGAACAATCAATGATTTCTCGGAAATGGATAAAGCCTGAAGGCGATTATTCGTTAGACGGTTTATCTGTCTGAGACGGTTTATCTGTCTGAGACTTGTGCGTTTGCAATATGCTCACTACCTTACCCTCATAACGCTGGCGTAACCACGCCTGTATCCGCTCGTAATCTTTGGCAGGTAGTGGCTGCTCCAATTCGAGAGAGACAACGACGATATCGTCATATGTATCTGTCTTCGGTTCTGCGTTTTTTTGGCTTTCAGACTGTTCGGAAACAGGCGTTGTTTGCGCTTTATCCCAAGCCAAGCCGCGTCCGACAACGATTTTTTCCGCTTCCGGATATTGGGCTTTTAATTCCTTAAGTACCGCTGCATCGTCGATATCGGAGGCTTTGCCTGCCAGTACGGTATCGATATAGGCCTGTTGCTCTTTCAGCTCATTTTGCTGCTGAACCGGGTTGTTTTGGCTTGCCAGCAATTCTTCGATTTTGGCATTGTCCCCTCCCGCATAGACCACGTTGACCTTCGGCTCTTTCACACCTGACGCTTCAAGGCTTTTCACGAGCAAGGCGGAAATTTTCTCGGCATTGCCCGTTCCATTGACAACCAGACTGACTTTATTTTCTCTATGGTTCAACATCTTACGCAGCACGAAAAAACCTTCCTGTTGCTTCGCAGTGGCAATGGCAGCATTGGCTCTGGTGTTGAAGATCTCCTGACGCACCAGTCCTGATGCCATATAGCCGCTCGGAATCATCACAGCCAACACGACGGCAGTAATAATGATGCTTTGCAACCGGCGTTTGGATTCCGTTACCAACCCCCTGCGCGGCAGCTTGAGCAGCTTGGAAAACAACAAGGTCGAAAAAGCGATGAACACGCAGTTGATGGCAAAAAGATATGAAGCACCGAGAAAGTAGTGCCAGTTGCCATGTGCCAGTCCGTAGCCCGCAGTACACAGGGGCGGCATCAATGCGGTAGCAATCGCCACACCCGGTATGGCATTGCCTCCTTCTTTTCGAGTCAGCGCCACAATACCCGCACTACCGCCGAAGAAGGCAATCAACACATCCCAAAGGGTCGGCTGAGTACGCGCCAAAAGCTCGCTTTGCGCCTCTTTAAGCGGGGTTAACAGGAAATACAACGTAGCGGTAATCAAGCTGATGACGACGAATATAATAATATTGCGCACGGCTTGACGGATCAGCGCAGTATCCCCTACCGCCAAACCGTAACCCATACCTACAATCGGCCCCATCAACGGCGAAATCAACATCGCGCCGATCACTACCGCCGTGCTGTTTACATTTAGACCGATACTCGCCACGGCAATGGCAAACATCAATACCCACATATTGGTTCCGGACACCCGAGTATTGGCGCGGATGACGGCATCAATTTTATCGGGATGGGCCTGGTCATGCGCAAGATTGAACACATCTTGCAACTTGGTCATGGCACCATTGTCTTCTTTTGGCTGATTTTCTTGTTCTTCTTGGTTTTTAATGTTTTCTTGGTCTTGCATTTTCATCCTTAAATCAATCTTAACGATTGTCTCTGAATATTTAATTAACTGGAATTTCGGATACTGATAATTATGCTTTAATACTGATTTCAAATATGATTAAGCAGATACCTTGCAGAAGGTTAGCATACACATGAAAACGCTGACAACGCTGATCCTGCGTAGGCCTTCACGAAACCAGCATATGCAAAAACCTTCTCTCAAATCCAATTTCTACTTTTTCAGCAGCAACCGCCATCAAAATTTTTTAAGGGGCTGTACTAGTAGATTAGCCCTAAATTTCACACCATTTTTGCAGGATTTTTAGCTGCCGGGACGGTGTGCCGAAGTTAAATCGAAATTCGCATTCTTTCAAGAACAACGGGAAAGATTTGCGATCGATTCCGTTGTATTTTCGCAAGACACGTTTTGCCTGATTCCAAAAATTCTCAATGCCGTTAATGTGGTTCTGACGGTCGGCAAATTCCTTGGAATGGTTGATGCGGTAATGGATGAAACCGCTCACGTCCAACTTGTCGTAGCTACTCAGACTATCGGTATAAACAATACTGTCCGGCATGATTTTCTTTTTGATGACAGGGAGTAACGTTTCAGACTTGGCATTATCCACCACAACGGTATAGACCCGTCCGTTGCGTTTCAGAATGCCGAAGACAACCACTTTTCCTGCCGCACCGCGACCACGTCTGCCTTTACGCCGTCCGCCGAAATAGCTTTCGTCCAGTTCGACAGAGCCCTCAAAAACCTCATCGGCAGCCAAGGCCAAATGATAGTTGATAACCATGCGGATTTTACGGTAGAACAGTGCTGCCGAATTGGGATGGATACCCAAAATATCGGCGGCAGAACGGGCGGTAACTTCGAGTACAAAAAAACGAAGCAGTTCTTTCTGTACTTTTTTTCTTTAATTTGCAGTGAGTTATCTTCATATTTCGAGGGTAACATATCTGCTAATCTAGTACAGCCCCTTGTTTTTAATAATGTTAATGTTGATACGTAACAAAAACAAATTCCTGCTTGTAGGTTAAAATCAGCATATGCTAATATGCGCAACAACAGGTTTTTCCAGAATAATCTGTGCTAAAATGCAGGATTAGATGGAAAACTCTATCCAAATTCGGTACAATACCGACGAATTATTTCCCTTAAACAACCTGCCGCAAGGCGAAAAGGAACGACTGACATGTCAAACATCGAACAACAAGTTAAAAAAATTGTTGCTGAACAACTGGGCGTAAACGAAGCCGAAGTGAAAAACGAATCTTCTTTCCAAGACGATTTGGGTGCTGACTCTCTGGACACCGTAGAACTGGTGATGGCTTTGGAAGAAGCTTTCGGCTGCGAAATCCCTGACGAAGACGCTGAAAAAATCACTACCGTACAATTGGCTATCGACTACATCAACGCCCACCAAGGCTAATCGGTCGCACCAAACATCCAGCCTCTGCTGCGCCATCGCAATAGAGGCTTTTACCTTATTATTAAACCCCTGAAATTTCAGACGGCATGAGTTTTGCCCGTTTTCACGAAGAAAAAGAGCAAGGCTGCCGCGAAAATCCCGACAACCAACAGCGAGATTATCATGAGTCAGAGAAGAGTAGTCATCACAGGTCTTGGCCAAGTATCACCGGTCGGCAACGACGTCGCCACCGCATGGAGCAATCTGCTCGCAGGCAAAAGCGGCATCGGACGGATTACCCGCTTTGACGCATCCGACATCAACAGCCAAATCGCCGGCGAAGTGCGCGATTTCGACATCGGCCAATACATCAGCGCGAAAGAAGCGCGCCGTATGGACGTGTTCATCCACTACGGTATTGCCGCCGCCCTGCAGGCCATTAATGATTCAGGCTTGGACGATTTGGAAACCCTCGACAAAGACCGCGTCGGTGTCAATATCGGCTCCGGTATCGGCGGCCTACCGAGCATTGAAGCGACCGGTAAAGCCGTCATCGAAGGCGGCGCGCGCAAAATCAATCCTTTCTTTATCCCAGGCTCGCTGATTAACCTGATTTCCGGCCATGTCACCATTCTCAAAGGCTACCGCGGCCCGAGTTACGGCATGGTTTCTGCCTGTACAACCGGCGCACACTCCATCGGCGACTCTGCACGATTGATTAAATACGGCGACGCAGACGTTATGATTGCCGGTGGCGCAGAAGGCGCGATCAGCACTTTGGGCGTCGGCGGTTTTGCCGCCATGAAGGCACTTTCCACCCGCAACGACGACCCTGCTACCGCTTCCCGTCCGTGGGACAAAGGCCGTGACGGTTTCGTTATTGGCGAAGGCGCTGGCGTGCTGGTGTTGGAAGAATTGGAACACGCGAAAAAACGCGGTGCGAAAATTTACGCCGAAATCGTCGGCTTCGGTATGAGCTCCGATGCTTACCACATTACCGCGCCTAACGAAGAAGGCCCTGCATTGGCCGTTACCCGCGCCCTGAAAGATGCCGGCCTGAATCCTGAAGACGTTGATTACGTCAACGCACACGGTACATCGACTCCTTTGGGCGATGCCAACGAAACCAAAGCCATTAAACGCGCTTTGGGCGATCATGCGCGCAAAGTCATCGTTAACTCCACCAAATCCATGACCGGCCACTTGCTCGGCGCGGCCGGCGGCGTGGAAGCGTTGTATAGCGTGTTGGCGGTACACGAGCAGAAATCTCCACCGACCATCAACATCTTTGAACAAGACGTTGAAGCCGGTTGCGATTTGGACTACTGCGCCAACGAAGCACGCGATGCGAAAATCGACGTTGCCATCTCCAATTCCTTCGGCTTTGGCGGTACCAACGGCACATTGGTATTCAAACGCTTTACAGGCTGATAGAAGGTTTAAGTAGATTGAAAAGGCCGTCTGAAACTGGATTTCAGACGGCCTTTTTTTATTTTGAAAACTAAATACTCTTGATAATCTGTATCATTTGTATAAAAATACTGATTCCTATCAATATCGCCCGGATTTTATCGGGTAATCAACCCAATTACATTTTTATCAGGAGTCTGCAATGAAAACCATCCGTATTCTGGCATTGGCCGCCGCGCTAGCCGCCGTGCCTGCATTTGCATCTGATTTTGGCCATGAACAGGCATTGACTATAGACGGTAAGCCTGCCCATTTGGCAGAAACTTCAGCCCGTATTTTGGCAAACGAAACCCTGACTGCGCCGCAACTGGTCGAAGATATCACTGATGGATTCGGTTCGAAAAAAATTCCAGGTTATAAATTGATGATTATGGGCCGCACTTATTCGGTGGCGGCAGAAACCAAACCGCCGAAAGAGGGCCAAACTCAGTGGCGGGACAATACGTTCATTCATCGCGGCGTAAAACTGTTTGTCGGTATTCCGGTCAAAAACGGCAAGATGGATTTGGCGTCTGCCAGATTGATTAATATCGGCGTGGTTGACGACAACGGTGGTGCCGCGCCTCATGATGAGGGTGAAAAAATCCGTCCGGTCGGTAAGCAGCTGATGTCCCCCGATACCAAAGTGGGAAATGTGAAACTCAATATTGCCAAACTGACGTTGCCAAATATGAAATTAGGCGAAACCAGTGGCGGTGGTGTGAAATTGGAAGCATCGGCAACATTGGACGGTAAGCCGATACAGACCAAAATCGACAGCACGTTCTCCCGCTTCTATTCCGCTAAACCAGCCGCTACACGGCCGTTTATGGCAGATGCACGGTTTGTGAAATAATCGTAAAGGCCGTCTGAAATCCTGCTTCAGACGGCCTTTTATATAACGAAACTGCATAAGTTTAGTTTTTCATAGATTAAAGGTAAGGAGTTAAAAAAGCGTAGAATGGCGATTTTAAAAATTCATCATTGGAGGTCGATCATGACGGTAACGATTTTAGACGGCGGAATGGGGCGTGAACTGCATCGGCGTGGCGCACCGTTTCGTCAGCCGGAATGGTCTGCTTTGGCTTTGATGGAAACACCGGAGATTGTACGCGAAACGCATTTGGACTTTCTTCGCGCAGGCGCACAGGTGATTACGACCAACAGTTATGCGCTTGTTCCGTTTCATATCGGGCAGGAGCGCTTTGATGCTCAAGCTGCCGAATGGGCAAGGCTTTCCGGCCGTTTAGCGCGTGAAGCGGTGGAACAAAGCGGGACTACTGCAAAAGTAGCCGCAAGCCTGCCGCCGTTATTCGGTTCTTACCGCCCTGACTTGTTTGACAAACAAGTCGCACCTGCTTTGGCGCGCCCTTTAATATCGGGTTTGATGCCGTTTGCTGATATTTGGTTGGCAGAAACCGTATCCAGCTTGGAAGAAGCGCGTTTCTGGCGCAGCAGTCTGCCTGATGACGGTAAGCCGTTTTGGGTATCGTTTACTTTGGAAGATACGATGCCGCATGATGTACCGGTGTTGCGTTCGGGAGAAACCGTGCACGAGGCGGCGGATTTCGCGGTAGAAATAGGTGCGGCGGCAATGTTGTTCAATTGCAGTCAGCCTGAAGTAATGGCAGAAGCTTTGAAAGTGGCACATGAAGCCCAAGGCCGTCTGAAACTGGGTGTGTACGCCAATGCATTTGAACCGGTACAAGGTCAGATGAACGAGGCCAACGACGGTTTGGATCCGATTCGCTCCGATGCCACGCCGAAAAATTATTTGGCATGGGCGAGACAATGGGCGGATTTGGGTGCTGAAATCATCGGCGGGTGCTGCGGTATCGCACCTGAACATATCCGTGCGTTGGCGCAAGGATTTAAGGCCGTCTGAAAGCAGCTGCATAATATTTTGATACGGTTAGAACAGGCTAAAAAAGCCGGTAATGCCGTCGCTTCACAAACACATAATGATAAAAATCAGGAATAAACATGTCGCAAAAATCTCAAATCGGCTTGGCCGCGCTGACGGCCTTGGTTATCAGTTCCATGATTGGTTCGGGTATTTTCAGCCTGCCGCAGAATATGGCTGCCGTTGCAGGTTCGCAGGCTTTGCTGTTGGGTTGGCTGATTACCGGTGTGGGCATTATCTTCCTCGGCCTGTCATTTTCGGCCTTGTCCAAACTTAAGCCCGAATTGGATGGCGGTATTTATACGTACGCCCGCGACGGCTTCGGCGATTTGATGGGTTTTTTCTCGGCGTGGGGCTATTGGCTTTGCACCACGGTCGGTATTGTCGGCTATTTGGTGGTTGCGTTTGAAGCAGTAGGCGGATTTGTCGATACGCCGGACAACGTGATTTTCGGCAAAGGCAACACATTTGCTGCTTTTGTTGGAGAATCAGTAATTGTGTGGCTGATTTACTGGTTGGTGGTGCGCGGTATTAAAGAAGCGGCAGGAGTGAACCTGATTGCGATGGCAGTCAAAGTATTTCCGCTGATTTTATTTATTGGTATGGCAGCCTATTTCTTTCAAACCGAAGTGTTTATGTCCGATTGGACAGGGGCGAGCCTTGCTACGCCTGAAAATCCTGATGTCAGCCTGATGACGCAGGTGAAAAACACAATGCTGATTACGCTGTGGGTGTTTACCGGTATTGAGGGTGCGGCGGTTTTGTCCAAGCATGCGCGAAGTCGTGCTGATGTCGGTCGAGCAACCATTATCGGCGTCAGCTTGACGCTGGCCATGTATGTGGCAATTACCGTCTTGGCTCAAGGCATTTTGCCTCGTGCGGATATTGCAGCAATGGCTAATCCGTCTATGGCGGGCGTGTTGGCGCACATGGTCGGCTCTTGGGGTAAAGTGTTGATTTCTTCCTGCCTGATTGTGTCTGTGCTGTCGTCTTATTTAAGCTGGACGCTGTATGCGACCGAGATTCCGCACATGGGTGCGAGAAACGGCGCATTTCCAAAATCGTTTATCCCGTTGAATAAAAACGAAGTGCCGCAGGGTTCATTGATGTTTACCACCTTGACCGTGCAGTTTTGCCTATTGCTGGTGTGGTTAAAAGGCGAGGATTATTCTGCCTTGCTGATGGTATCGACTTCCATGATTTTGATACCATATTTGTTAATTGGTGCATATCTGCTCAAATTATCGCTGACACAAAAGGCCGCGGCGAAATACCGTCTTATCGGCGCGGCAGCAACGCTTTATGCGGCTTGGATTGTCTATGCGGCAGGCACGGAATATTTGCTGCTTTCAGTCTTGCTCTATTTGCCCGGCGTATTACTGTTTTTCTATTCGCAAAAGAAACACTACGGAAATTGTCAGTTCAACCGTATGGAAAAAGCCGTATTGGTATTGCTGTTGATTTTGGCTGTGCCGGCCGTACAGCAGTTTGTCGCTAGCTTACAAGTGTAAGCAGAAAGGTTTGAAAAAGGCCGTCTGAAATCCAGTTTCAGACGGCCTTTTATTGATAAAACCGATTCAATATCGCATCATTTTGCTGTCTACCTGCATTGCCCAAGCATCAATACCGCCTTGCAGGTTGTAGAGGTTTTCAAATCCGGCGTCTTCCAAATACATTGCCGTGTGCAGGCTGCGGATGCCGTGGTGGCAATAGACAACAATGGGTAAATCATCGTCGGGCAGCTCGTTTTGGCGCAGGGGGATGAGGTTCATCGGGATATGAATGGCGGCGGGCATGGTGCAGATGGCGCGTTCTTCATCGGTGCGGACGTCGAGCAGATGAAATGCGCGGCCTTCGTCCTGCCATTGTTTCAATTCGGTGGGCGAGAGTTGGATGATGTCGGTCATAGGGTTGGGTAAAAGCATGAGGCCGTCTGAATTTTCAGACGGCCTGTTGTTTAAAAATCGAAATCGCCAAACGGATTGGCCGATTTGTCTTCCAAGTGTGCCACGACGGTGTCAAATAATACTTTTTCGGAAAACTCATTGCCGTTACGCGTCAGCAAAAGCACGCGTTGTACCGGTTTGCGACCGACAATGACCACCATGCGGCCGCCATCTTTCAATTGCTCTTTTAAGATTTCAGGTACGCTGTCTACTGCGCCGCCCACATAAATCGCATCAAAAGGAGCGCCTTGCGATGCTTCGGTCAGGCCGTTGTTTTGCACATAATCGACGTTGGTAAAGCCCAATTCGTCCAAAACTTTTTTGGCGCGTTGCTGCTGCTCGGCGTCGATGTCGTCGGTCACGACTTTGCCGGCCAGTTTGGACAGCAGGGCGGTTGCATAGCCTGAGCCTGTACCGATTTCTAAGACAGTTTCGTCTTTTTTCAGTTTCAAGCCTTGAGCCAGGCGGGCAACGACTTTGGGTTCCAACATCTTATGGCCGTTGGTCAGCGGCAGCTCCATATCTGCATAGGCCAAACCTTGAAAAGCCTCGCCGACAAAATGTTCGCGCTCGATCTCCTCTAAAGCATCCAAAATGTCGAAGTCCAAGACATCCCACGGACGAATCTGCTGTTCAACCATATTGAAACGCGCTTTTTCAAAGTCCATATTTGTGCTCCGTTCAATTCTTAATTTTATCGAAGCATACATTATAAATCCTTGTCGGAGAGTGTGCCATCTTTCAGACGGCCCCGGAGGCCCGTTAATAATTGCCAAGCGCACATATATCCACTAAACTTTCACATTACACGACGCTACAGCAAGCAACAACCAACACACGGAGCAATAAAGATGTATCACCAAATCGGAATGTGGGACCAAAAATGGGTTATCGGCAACTGGAAAATGAACGGCCGACTCCAAAACAACAATGCACTTATGCACCGCTTCCGTGTCATGCCAACCGCAGAACGCGTGTTAATCGGCCTGGCTGCTCCGACCGTTTATCTGTTGCAACTGCACAACGCCATGCAGATTGTTTTGAACAACCGCATCTTGACCTGTGCGCAAGACGTGAGCCGTTTCCCAAATAATGGCGCGTACACTGGCGAAGTGTCCGCTGAAATGCTTGCCGACATCGGTACAGATATCGTCCTCATCGGCCACTCCGAGCGCAGCCTTTATTTTGGCGAGAAAAACGAAATCCAACGCCGCAAAATGGAAAACGTCCTCAACGTCGGCCTGATTCCATTGTTGTGCGTCGGCGAAAGTTTGGAAGAACGCGAAGCCGGTAAAGAACACGAAGTCATTGCCCACCAGCTTTCCATCCTGCAAGGTTTGAACACCAAAAACATCGCCGTTGCCTACGAGCCGGTTTGGGCGATCGGTACAGGCAAAGTCGCCACCGTCGAACAAATCGCCGACATGCACGCATTTATCTACAAAGAAATCTTGTCTTTGTGCGGAAGCGATGTTAAAATCCGCGTTCTTTACGGCGGAAGTGTGAAAGCGGATAACGCGGCCGACATCTTCGCAGTACCTCATGTAGACGGCGCATTGGTTGGTGGCGCGTCATTATCATATGACTCCTTTACCGCCATCATCAACGCAGCACAAGCCTCGTAGAAAACATATGGAAGCCTTTAAAACCCTTATCTGGATTATTAATATTATTTCCGCTCTATTCGTAATCGTGTTAGTATTGCTGCAACACGGTAAAGGCGCGGATGCCGGCGCAACATTCGGTTCCGGCAGCGGTAGCGCGCAAGGCGTATTCGGTTCTGCCGGTAATGCCAACTTCCTCAGCCGCTCGACTGCCGTTGCTGCAACATTTTTCTTTGCGACTTGCATGGCGATGGTGTATATTCACACTCACTCCAGTAAGCATGGTTTAGACTTCAGCGATGTGAAGCAGACCCAGCAAGCTCCTAAGCCTGCAACGCCTGCACAAAACAATACAACTCCTGTTGCTCCGAATCCTCAGCAGCAGTAAGACAATTTAATTTATGCCGACATGGTGGAATTGGTAGACACGCTATCTTGAGGGGGTAGTGGCCATAGGCTGTGCGAGTTCAAATCTCGCTGTCGGCACCACATTAGGAAATCTAACCGCTTTTTAGCGGTTATTTTTTCGTCTTGAGAATCTGCCTTTCATTTATCTTTAGGCCAAGACAGGGAAATACAATGAAGCGTTTGGTTGTCGGCATCAGCGGTGCCAGCGGTTTTCAGTATGGCGTGAAGGCTTTGCAGCTTTTGCGTGAGCATCAGGTAGAAACGCATTTGGTGGTTTCGCAAGGGGCGGAGATGACCCGTGCTTTGGAAACGGATTACACTAAAGAAGACGTTTATGCTTTGGCGGATGTCGTGCATTCCGTCCGTAATGTCGGGGCAAGTATTGCCAGCGGATCGTTTTTGACGGATGGAATGTTGATTGCGCCGTGTTCAATGAAAACCTTGGCTTCGGTTGCTCACGGGTTTGCCGATAATTTGCTCAGCCGTGCGGCGGATGTAACATTGAAAGAGCGGCGCAGGCTGGTGTTGATGGTGCGTGAAGCGCCGTTAAACTTGGCACACATCGACAATATGCGCCGTGTAACAGAGATGGGCGGCATTGTGTTTCCTCCCGTTCCGGCTCTGTATCAGAAGCCAGAATCCATCGAAGATATGATTACACACAGTGTCTCTCATGCTTTGGACTTGTTCGGTATTTTTCAAACCGATGCGCCGCGCTGGCAGGGCTGATGTTTCAGACGGCCTGAAAATAAATTGAATACACTGAGAAAGAGGATAAAATCATGCAAGCGATTCCTACCAATATCGTTAAATTTTTGAGCAATCATCATGTCGTCAGTATTGCCGCTGCGGCAGACGGCGAAGTTTGGGCGGCTTGTTGTTTTTATGTGTTTGATGAGGCGAATGCCCGATTGATTGTGTTGACTTCTTTGAAAACGAAACATGGCGGAATGATGAGCCGTTCTGCCAAAGTAGCCGGTACCATTGCCGGTCAGCCTGACAGTATCACAAAAATCAGCGGCATTCAGTTTGCGGCGACTGCCGCTTTGATTGAGAATGAAGCGGATTTGAAAGCGGCGCAGTCTTTATTTTACAAAGCGCATCCTGCTGCTCGAGTGATGAAAAGTGATGTCTGGGCGTTGAATTTGGATAATGTAAAATTCACTGACAATAAATTGGTATTCGCACAAAAAACGTACTGGAATCGCGAGGATTAAGAAAAGGCCGTCTGAAAGATGAAATTTCAGACGGCCTTTGGTAAGGTTACAAATTAATCGTGTCCGAGCTCGACAGTTTTGTCTTTGTAACGTGTATCAGGAACCAAAACGATTTTCTCGTCCACTTTGCCGATGGCTTTCACGTCTTTGCCCGGATAGTCCAGCTGGTGCAGGAAGTAGCGGATACAGTTCAAACGTGCACGTTTTTTGTCGTCGGAGCGGATGATGACCCAAGGCGCGTCGCCGGTATGGGTGTGGAAGAACATGGCGTTTTTGGCTTCGGTGTAGTCGTCCCAGCGGTCGAGCGACTGGATATCCACAGGGGACAGTTTCCAGTGTTTCAGTGGGTCGTCACGACGGGAGATGAAGCGGCGGAGTTGTTCTTCACGGGATACGGAGAACCAGAATTTGAACAGATGGATACCGCTGGCAACAAGCATACGTTCCAATTCAGGAGTTTGACGCATGAAGAGCAGGTATTCGTTAGGTTCGCAGAAGCCCATTACGCGTTCTACGCCTGCACGGTTGTACCATGAGCGGTCGAAGAATACCATTTCGCCTGCGGTCGGCAGGTTTTGGATGTAGCGTTGGAAATACCATTGGCCGCGTTCGGTAGTGGTTGGTTTTTCCAAAGCAACCACGCGCGCGCCACGCGGATTCAGGTGTTCCATGAAGCGTTTGATGGTACCGCCTTTACCGGCTGCGTCGCGGCCTTCAAACAGGCTGACAATACGCTGACCGGAATCTTTAACCCAGCTTTGTACTTTCAACAATTCGATTTGCAGCTTCTGTTTTTCTTTTTCGTAAACAGAGCGGCGCATACGTTGTTTGTATGGGTAGTTGGCAGGAAGCGGTGCGCTGCTGGAATCTTCGTCAGTGCCGCGTCCTTCGTGTTCCAAAACAGCCTTTTCGAATACTTGCAGCTGGTCTTGTTTCTCGCCCAGTTCAACATTCTCGAACGGTTCTAATTGGTGGTCTGCCATAAAGTCTCCTTATCGATTAAGTTTTAAATGATATGGTGTGGTATGGTTTGATTCTACCCTTTTATACTTCGTTCGACTACATAAAATTACATTCGAGTGCTTTTTTTGAATTTGTCTGCTAACTTATGTAAAAGCAGCGTATAATCAGCCTATTTGTACAGCAATCATGCCTTATTTCGCCCTGTTTGACGATGCCGTGAGCGGCCGAGCAAAACTCTATCAAAATCATGTAGAAAGCCATCGGTTTTATCATAACGAACTGGATTCGTTAACAAGTATTTTGCAAGCCGGCTGGAAAAAGGGTTTGCATGCAGTGTTGTTTGCAGACTACGAATTCGGATTGCCACTGATGGATATTTCATCCGCGCACAGTGGCAATTTGCGTTTGCACTGGTTTGCCGATTGTTCCGAAATCGATGCCGAAAGCTGGCTGGCCAATCATTTAGACGGCCTGGCGGCAGGCATCTCCACTCCCCGATTCTCCATATCCGAAGCCGATTATCTCGAGCATATCCGCCAAATCCACGAGGCCATCCGCCGTGGCGATACCTATCAAATCAATTACACCGCACGCCTGCACCTGCAAACTTACGGCAATCCGATTCAGCTTTACCGCCGTTTGCGCCAGCCTGTGCCGTATGCTGTTTTGTCTTGTCTGCCCGACGGGGCAGGGCAGGAAGCGTGGACTTTGTGTTTTTCTCCCGAACTTTTCCTCAAAATCGATTCAAACGGCCTGATTACAACCGAGCCGATGAAGGGCACTGCGCCGATTCTTCACGATGGGCAAGATGAACGCCGCGCCGTTGAATTGCAAAACGACCCGAAAAACCGCGCCGAAAATGTGATGATTGTCGATTTGTTGCGCAATGACCTCGGCAAAATCGCGCAAACAGGCAAAGTACGCGTGCCTGAACCGTTTAAAGTTTCCCGTTTCGGCAGTGTTTGGCAGATGACCAGTGCCATCGAAGCGCAGGCGCTGCCTGATGTTTCGGTTGCCGATATTCTCCGCGCAGCCTTCCCGTGCGGCAGTATTACTGGTGCGCCCAAACGCATGAGTATGCACATTATTGAGTCTCTTGAGTCCGAACCGCGTGGTTTGTACACAGGCAGCATTGGCTTTTTGCATCCGTGCGATACAGGTTTGGGGTTTGAAGGTGTGTTTAATGTTGTGATCCGCACCTTATCCCTGAAGCCCGTTTCAGACGGCCTTTATCAAGGTGTTTATGGCGTGGGTTCGGGGATTGTGATTGATAGCGACCCTGAAGCCGAATATCGCGAGTGCGGTTGGAAGGCGCGTTTTCTGAATGACTTGCGGCCTGATTTCGGTATTTTTGAAACCATGCGCGTGGAATACAAACAATGCCGTTTGCTCGATTTGCACTTAGGCCGTCTGAACAGATCGGCACAAGCGCTCAACCTGTCTTGGCCTCAAAATGCAATAGAGCAAATTCAACATTATATAGATGAGTTGCCAAGTGGGTTATTTAGAGTCAAAGCAGCTTTGTTTTCAGACGGCCTTTCATTGAGCCATGGGGCTGTTTCTGAATTGGATGGGCAGCAATACGTCATCCTGAGTGAACACACATTAAACCAACGCGATTATCTACGCCGTTTCAAAACCACACGCCGTGAAATTTTTGACCAAGCATGGAAAACGGCAGAAGGGCAGGGTGCATTTGACAGTCTGTTTTTCAATTCAGACGGCCTTTTGTTAGAGGGTGGAAGAAGCAATGTGTTCGTCAAATATCAAGGACAATGGCTCACGCCGTCTTTGGATTTGGATATTTTGAACGGGGTAATGCGCCAAGCGGTATTGAAGCAGTCTCAGCTATATTTAGGTGCAGATACAATCAAGGAAGCCCACATCACGCGCGCTATATTGGAAAATGCGGAAGAAATCCGTTTGAGTAACGCTTTAAGGGGCGTGTTTGCGGTTTCGCTCCGTAAATAAATGGCAATAGTCAAATCATCGTGATTCAAATTGTCGTAAAGCGGCAATATCCGATAGAATACGTCATTTCAACAATGAGGTCGTCTGAAAGGGAAAACAATATGGCAAAAGCAAAAGGTGGATTGGGACGCGGTTTGGATTCGCTGATTTCCAATGCAGTGGACAGCAGCAGTAGCGACCGCCTGACAACGGTTGCCATCGCCGATATTCAGCCCGGCCGTTATCAGGCGCGTGTGCAAATTGATGACGAAGCTTTGCAGGAATTGGCCGATTCCATTAAAGCGCAAGGCATTATCCAGCCGGTTATCGTACGCGAACGTGGTTTGTCTCAATATGAATTGATTGCCGGAGAACGCCGTTGGCGCGCTTCCCAGTTGGCCGGTTTGACCGAAATTCCCGTCGTCATTAAAACCATCAGCGACGAAACTGCGTTGGCCATGGGTTTGATTGAAAACTTACAACGTGAAAACCTGAATCCGATTGAAGAAGCGCAAGGTTTGAAACGCCTTGCCGATGAATTCGGCCTGACTCATGAAACCATCGCAAAAGCCGTCGGTAAAAGCCGTAGTGCCATCTCCAACAGCCTGCGTCTGTTGAGCCTGCCTGAGCCGGTTCAGGAAATGCTTTACCAACGCCGTCTGGAAATGGGTCATGCCCGCGCGTTGCTGACCTTGCATGTGGTTGACCAATTGGAGTTGGCACAAAAAGCCGTCAAAAACGGTTGGTCGGTACGCGAGGTAGAGCGCCGCAGCCAGTTGGCACATCAAAAAGCCAAACCGGAAGCAACCAAAACCATTAACCCGGATATCCGCCGCATCAATGATGCATTGACCGAGCATTTGGGCGTTAATGCCGAAGTCAAAACCAGTAATCAGAAAAAAGGCAAAATCGTGCTGCATTTTGATACGCCGGAAACATTCGAATATTTGCTGAAGCAGTTAGGCATCAATCAAGCGTTCTAACGGCTTTATAAACAGAACGGGCCGTCTGAAAAAAGCTTTTCAGACGGCCTCAATTTTTGAAAAAGCGTAGAGCGTATAAATGTTTACAATACAAATCAAAATCTTCTGTAAAATCTGTGTAGCAACATGTAATTTGTGTTAAACTCCGTTCCTGCAAAGATTTGTTTTATATGTGTTAATCATTTATCTGTGAAAGGTTCACAAAGATTAACATATTGCTTGACGTTAATAAACTTCTTGATTATATTAATTTACCTTGCGTTTTGGGGTGTGAAGTACAATGAATCAGATAGTCCCATTGCAAGTGATTGTATTGTTAATAATTTCAGTTGTTTGTGCGTTATTTTCCGGATTGCCCGGCTTCCTCTCTGCTTTTGCGGGAGGATTTTCGTACATTTTGCCTACCCTAGTTGCAGTTTTACTTTTAAAGTTTTCCCGACGAAATCCTGATCTGCAAAGTTCGATGTTTATCGGCGGAGAGGTTTTAAAAGTAGTGCTGTCGCTGGTATCTATGTTGGTCGTTTTTGCGATATGGCATCGATCACTGGTATTTTACCCATTTTTATTGGCGTTTCTTGGCGTCAGTCATTTGGTTTTTTTAGTATTGTTGAGAGTGAAACACTATGGCAGGTGAAACTATGACCGCTGCCGACTACATCAAGCACCACTTGCAAAGCTTGACCAGTATGTCGGATGTTACTCAGGGTCAAGGACTGAAAAACATTGCTGATTTTTCGTTCATTAACCTTGATGCAATCTTTTTTGCCGTTCTGTTGGGCGTAATCGGCAGCTTCCTTTTGTGGCGCGGTGCCAAAAAAGCGACGGCCGGTGTTCCCGGTCGTTTCCAAGCGGCTGTTGAAATTCTGTTCGAATTCGTGGATGACATGTGTAAAAGCATTATCCATAACGAACAATCGCGTAAAGCCGTTGCCCCGTTGGGTCTGACCTTATTTGTCTGGATTCTCTTGATGAACGCCATGGATATGCTGCCGGTTGATTTGCTGCCGATGGCATGGCAAGGCATTACCGGTAATCATCATGCCCTGTTGCGCGTCGTGCCGACAGCTGACTTGAATACGACTTTGGCTCTGGCGATTGGCGTATTGCTGATCTGTATTTACTACAATGTCAAAATCAAAGGCCTTGGCGGTTGGATTCACGAGTTGTTCTGCGCACCTTTCGGTCCGTGGCTTGCTCCGGCCAACTTCCTGCTGAACTTGGTAGAGTTCTTGTCCAAAACCGTATCCCACGGTATGCGGTTGTTTGGTAATATGTATGCTGGCGAGCTGGTGTTCCTGTTGATCGCTCTGTTGGGCGGTGCATGGGCGTCAACCGGCAGTGTCGAAACTTTGGATCCGATTTTATTTGTGTTCCACCTGATTGCCGGTTTGGCTTGGGCGATTTTCCACATTTTGGTCATCACCTTGCAGGCATTTATTTTCATGGCGTTGGCGTTCGTATATATCGGACAGGCGCATGATGCACACTAATCAAGTAGTTTTTTTGTAGTTTGTTTTTTGTAGTTTAACCTTTACTATTTTAAGGAGTTTAAAAATGGGTTTGATTGCTATCGCATGTGGTTTGATCGTTGCCTTGGGCGCATTGGGTGCCTCTATCGGTATTGCAATGGTTGGTTCTAAATACTTGGAATCTTCTGCTCGCCAACCTGAGCTGATCGGTCCTCTGCAAACCAAACTGTTCTTGATCGCTGGTCTGATCGACGCGGCTTTCTTGATCGGTGTGGCTATTGCCCTGTTGTTCGCCTTCGTTAACCCGTTTAGTGGTGCGTAATCAAGACGGAGCGATCCGTTCAGATACAGGCTTGCCGTCTGTTTGATTAACCCAGATACGAAGGTTAAGTAACGTGAATATTAATGCAACCTTATTTGCGCAAATCCTAGTTTTCTTTGGCTTGGTATGGTTTACGATGAAATTCGTATGGCCTCCGATCGCCAAAGCATTGGATGAGCGTGCCGCAAAAATCGCCGAAGGCTTGGCTGCTGCCGAGCGCGGTAAGAGCGATTTTGAGCAGGCAGAGAAAAAAGTTGCAGAACTTATGGCCGAAGGGCGTAATCAGGTAACCGAAATGGTTGCCAACGCCGAAAAACGTGCTGCAAAAATTGTAGAAGAAGCCAAAGAGCAAGCTTCTCATGAAGCAGCACGCATTGCAGCCCAAGCAAAAGCTGATGTAGAGCAAGAAGTTAACCGTGCACGCGAAGTGTTGCGCGAACAGGTCGCTTCATTGGCTGTTAAAGGTGCGGAATCTATCCTGCGTAAAGAAGTCGATGCTTCCAAACATGCAGATCTGCTCAGTGCCTTAAAACAGGAGCTGTAATCTTATGGCAGAGTTCGCAACGATTGCCAGACCTTATGCGAAAGCATTGTTTAGTCTGGCTCAGGAAAAAAACCAAATCGAGTCTTGGTTGGGCGAACTGAAAGAACTCGCAGCGGTTGTTCAGGATGAGAAAGTCATTGCTTTCATCGAGCAGCCGGAAACGGGAGCTTCCGAAAAGGCAGAAACGCTCAAAGGTCTTGTCGGTATCAAAAATGTCGAATTGGCAAATTTTATTACCGTTTTGGCCGAGCAAAAGCGTTTGCTGGTATTGCCGGAAATTTATGCCCAATATCAAGATTTGACCTTGATACACAACAATACGAAATCGGCAGTAATTTACAGCGCGTATGAGCTCAGTTCTCAGCAGCTGGCCGATGTTACCGATATCCTGACAAAACGCTTCAACAGCAAATTGGATGTGGTAGCTAAAGTTGCCCCTGAATTAATCGGCGGCATCAAAGTAGAAGTGGGTGATCAGGTCTTGGATTTGTCCGTACAAGGCAAACTGAATGCTTTGTATGCGACTATGACAAATTAGGAGAGTTTTCATGCAGCTTAATCCTGCTGAAATTAGCGATTTGATTAAAGCTAAAATCGAAAATCTGTCCGTCAATGCAGAAGTGCGTACCCGTGGTACCGTTGTTTCTGTTACAGACGGCATTGTGCGCATTCATGGCTTGTCAGACGCGATGCAAGGTGAGATGCTCGAATTCCCCGGTAACACTTTCGGTCTGGCCATGAACTTGGAGCGTGACTCCGTCGGTGCCGTAGTGTTGGGTGAGTACGAACACATTAAAGAAGGCGATACAGTTACCTGTACCGGCCGTATTTTGGAAGTGCCGATCGGTCGCGAACTGGTTGGCCGTGTGGTTGATGCATTGGGTCGTCCTATCGATGGTAAAGGTCCAATCAACACAACATTGACTGCTCCAATCGAGAAAATTGCACCGGGTGTGATTGCGCGTAAATCGGTTGACCAACCAATGCAAACCGGCCTGAAAGCCATTGACTCTATGGTTCCGGTTGGTCGTGGTCAACGTGAGTTGATCATTGGTGACCGTCAAACCGGTAAAACTGCCGTGGCACTGGATGCCATCGTTAACCAAAAAGGTACAGGCGTTATCTGTATTTATGTGGCTATCGGTCAAAAAGCATCTTCTATTGCCAACGTAGTACGCAAATTGGAAGAGCATGGCGCGATGGAGCATACCATCGTGGTTGCTGCAACTGCTTCTGAAGCCGCTGCACTGCAATACATCGCTCCTTACTCCGGTTGTACCATGGGTGAATTCTTCCGTGACCGTGGTGAAGATGCGTTGATCGTATACGATGACTTGTCTAAACAAGCCGTTGCATACCGTCAAATTTCTCTGCTGTTACGCCGTCCTCCTGGCCGTGAAGCATATCCTGGCGACGTATTCTATCTGCACTCCCGTCTGTTGGAACGTGCAGCCCGTGTCAGCGAAAACGAAGTTGAAAAACTGACCAATGGCGAAGTAAAAGGCAAAACCGGTTCTCTGACTGCGTTGCCAATTATTGAAACCCAAGCCGGTGACGTATCAGCATTCGTACCAACCAACGTAATCTCGATTACAGACGGCCAAATCTTCTTGGAGACCGACTTGTTCAACGCCGGTATCCGTCCTGCAATCAATGCCGGTATTTCCGTATCGCGCGTAGGTGGTGCAGCACAAACCAAAGTCATCAAAAAACTGGGTGGCGGTATCCGTTTGGCGTTGGCACAGTACCGTGAATTGGCAGCGTTCTCGCAATTTGCTTCCGATTTGGACGAAGCAACGCGCAAACAGCTGCAACACGGTGAAGTAGTTACTGAATTGATGAAACAAAAACAATTCAGCACATTGAACACTGCCGAAATGGCATTGACTTTGTGGGCGATCAACAACGGTTCTTACGCAGATGTTCCGGTATCCAAAGCCTTGGCTTTCGAAGCAGAATTCTTGAGTTTCGTACGTACGCAACATCCTGAGGTTCTGGAAGCGATTAATGCATCAGGCGCAATGTCTGACGAAAGCGAAAAAGCATTGACCGAAGCCATGAAATCTTTCAAATCTTCTTACGCTTACCAAGCATAAGTATTGAGATGAAAGGAGTCTGAAATGGCAGTCGGAAAAGAGATTCTCACCAAAATCCGTAGTGTTCAAAATACCCAAAAGATCACTAAAGCGATGCAAATGGTGTCGACCTCTAAAATGCGGAAGACTCAAGACCGGATGCGCTTAGCGCGTCCGTACGCCGAAAAAGTGCGTACAGTGATGAGCCATCTTGCACAAACTAATGCCGATCATGGTATCAAATTGTTGGAGCCGCACCGCGAAGTGCGTCGTGCCGGTTTCATTTTGATTACCTCGGACAAAGGTTTGTGCGGTGGCTTGAACGCAAACGTACTGAAAAAGTTTTTGGCGCAAGTTCAAGAGTATCAGGAACAAGGCATCGAAGTCGAAGTCGTGTGCCTGGGTAGTAAAGGTTTGGCTGCATGCCAAAGCATCGGTTTGAATGTTATTGCCAGCGCAACCAATTTGGGTGATACCCCAAAAATGGAATTGCTGCTCGGCCCTCTGACCGAAATCTTCCAACGTTATGAGAAGCATGAATTAGACCGTATCCATATGGTTTACTCACGTTTCGTCAATACAATGCGCCAAGAGCCGCGTATGGAAGTTTTGCTGCCTATCGGTGAAAACGTTATTGACGACGGAACAGGTCATTCTTCATTTACTTGGGAATACCTCTACGAGCCGAGTCCTATCGCCGTATTGGAATATTTGGTTCGCCGCTATTTAGAGTCTGTGGTTTATCAGGCATTGAGCGACAACATGGCATCTGAACAAGCCGCGCGTATGGTAGCGATGAAAGCCGCAACCGATAACGCAGGTAATGCCATTAAAGAATTGCGCTTGGTGTACAACAAATCGCGTCAAGCCGCGATTACCACAGAATTGTCAGAAATTGTAGCAGGTGCAGCGGCAGTTTAATGCCGTCTGAAGCCTGAACAGGAAATTAGGATACGATAATGAGCCAAGGCAAAATCGTACAAGTTATTGGTGCGGTGGTTGACGTGGAATTTCCACGCGACGCTATCCCGCATGTTTACGATGCCCTGAAATTGGACGAGAACGGTCTGACTCTGGAAGTTCAACAGCTTCTGGGTGACGGCGTTGTCCGTACTATTGCAATGGGTAGTTCAGACGGCCTGAAACGCGGTATGTCTGTAAGCAATACTGGTGCGCCAATCACTGTACCGGTAGGTAAAGGTACATTGGGTCGTATTGTCGACGTATTGGGTACGCCTGTTGATGAAGCAGGTCCGATCGATACCGACAAGAGCCGTGCTATTCACCAAACTGCTCCGAAATTCGACGAGTTGTCTTCAACTACCGAATTGTTGGAAACCGGTATTAAAGTGATCGATTTGCTGTGTCCGTTTGCTAAGGGCGGTAAAGTAGGTCTGTTCGGTGGTGCCGGTGTGGGCAAAACCGTGAACATGATGGAATTGATCAACAACATCGCCAAAGCGCACAGCGGTCTGTCCGTGTTCGCAGGTGTGGGTGAACGTACCCGTGAAGGTAACGACTTCTACCACGAGATGAAAGATTCCAACGTATTGGATAAAGTAGCCATGGTGTATGGCCAAATGAACGAACCTCCAGGCAACCGTCTGCGCGTTGCTTTGACCGGTTTGACTATGGCCGAATACTTCCGTGACGAAAAAGACGAAAACGGTAAAGGTCGCGACGTATTGTTCTTCGTCGACAACATCTACCGTTACACTCTGGCCGGTACCGAAGTATCTGCACTGTTGGGCCGTATGCCTTCTGCAGTGGGTTACCAACCGACATTGGCTGAAGAAATGGGTCGTTTGCAAGAGCGTATTACCTCTACCCAAACAGGTTCCATCACTTCCATCCAAGCCGTATATGTACCTGCGGATGACTTGACTGACCCGTCTCCAGCGACAACTTTCGCCCACTTGGACGCGACCGTCGTATTGAGCCGTGACATTGCATCTTTGGGTATTTACCCGGCAGTTGACCCGCTTGACTCTACTTCGCGCCAATTGGATCCGATGGTATTGGGTCAAGAGCATTACGACGTAGCGCGCGGTGTACAGTCTACTCTGCAAAAATACAAAGAATTGCGCGACATTATTGCCATTCTGGGTATGGACGAATTGTCTGACGAAGACAAACTGACTGTGATGCGTGCCCGTAAAATTCAACGCTTCCTGTCTCAACCGTTCCACGTTGCAGAAGTGTTTACAGGTTCTCCAGGCAAATATGTCGCCCTGCGCGATACCATTGCCGGCTTTAAAGCCATCTTGAACGGCGAATACGACCATCTGCCTGAACAAGCGTTCTACATGGTAGGCGGCATCGAAGAAGCAGTTGAGAAAGCGAAAACCTTAAACTAAGGAGGTCGGCATGAGCGTCATGCAAGTTGAAGTGGTCAGTAGCGAGCAAAACATCTATTCGGGCGAAGCCAGCTTTGTGGTGGTTCCGACCGTTCAAGGTGAGCTTGGTATTTATCCACGACACGAGCCGATTATGAGTTTGGTACGCCCCGGCGCATTGCGTTTGACTGTTCCGGGTGAAGCTGAAGAAGTGCTGGTTGCCGTTTCCGGTGGCGTTTTAGAAGTACAGCCTGATAAGATTACCGTATTGGCAGACGTTGCCGTCCGCAGTACCGAAATGGATCAGGCGCGTGCTGAAGCAGCTAAAAAAGCAGCCGAGGCAGGTGTTTCTGCAGCCAAAGATGATAAATCTCTGGCCGAAGCGCACAAAGCATTGGCAGCAGCCATTGCCCAGCTGAAAACTTTGGATTACCTTCGTTCGCAAAAAAACAAGTAATGTGGGTTCATCAAGAAAAAGCACAACGAAATGTTGTGCTTTTTTATTTGCCTGAAGATAAGCAGCTTGGTATTGAAATGTCGATAGATGAGTAGATGGCAAACTTGAAATCGGAACGGTAGAACCGGTTTTTATGACTCAATTGTTGGCGGATCATTTTCAAAGCAGTTAGTCTTGTTATTTGGCTAAGAATAGCCTACTCAATCTTTTTTAACCACAAAAAGCAGGGTGGATAATTCCTAATTTATTGCAACCGCAACAGATCTGAATTGATCAGTATTGAAAATATTAGAATTTGCGGAAGCCCTTGTATAAACAAAAGGCCGTCTGAAACTTTTCAGACGGCCTTTAAACCATTATTACGGTATTCATTTATGATTGGTCGATGGTTTTATCCAGTCCTTGGGTCAGACCGTTGATGTCGCCACCATTCAGTCCCAACTCTTTCAATAGACCGTCAACCAACGGAGCTTGGCTGCGGTAGCGCAGGGCGCTGTTGACCATTTGATCGGCAAGGCTGGCTTGTGTGGTTTGGCCGTCTGAAACACCTTCCGCACCGTTTGCACCACCGGCAAAGCCACCCAGACCATTGACTTGCAAGATTTTGATGTCTTCGATTTTTTCCATCGGGCGGACGGATTCGCGGATGATGTCCGGCAGGTGTTTTAAGAGGGCAAGGCGGACTTGCATTTCAACCTGTTCAACGCTCAGGACGTTGGCAGCCTCGTTTACAGCGCGGGTACCTTCTGCATCAACCTTGTATTGTTGCTCTTGCGCTTGCGCCAACAGAATTTTGGCATCTGCCTCACCTTTGGCTTGCAGGCGGTGTTTTTCGGCTTCGGCTTCGGCGGCAATACGCACGGCTTCTGCGCGGTCTTGTGCGGCTTGTTTTTCGGCTTCGGCAGCAACAGTGAGCGAAATCGCATCTTTTTGCGCGGCTTCTTCTGCGGCAATCAATTCAACCGCTTTGGCACGCTCGGCGCGTTCGGTTTCGCGTACGGTAATCACGCTCTCTTCTTCGCGAACGGCGGCGGCGCGGGCTTTGTCGGCTTCGGCTTTGGCTTCGGATTCAGCACGCGATTTTTCGGCAACGGCGATGGCGCGGTCTTGCTCGGCCAATTCGATGGCTTTGCGGCGTTCAACCTCGGCCTGCTCAACGGCTTGGGCTTTTCTAATGTCTTCGTTTTTAATGTCGCGTTCGGCGGCAATGCGTTTCAAATCCACTTCGCGTTCAGCCGCAATTTTGGCTTCTTCCGCTTCACGTTTTTTCTGAGATTCTTGTTCGGCAATGCTGGCCTCTTGTTCGGCACGGCGGACGGCAATCTCACGCTCTTGTTCGAGTTTGGCGTATTCTTCTTCGCGCGAGATTTTCAGGCGTTGCTGCTCGGCTTCGAGGTTTTTGGTTTTGATTGCCAAATCGGTGTCTTGTTCGATTTCGTTACGTTTTTTGCGGCGGCCTTCGATGGTTTCGGTCAGTTTGGTCAAACCTTCCGCGTCAAAGGCGTTTTGCGGGTTGAAAAATTCGAAGCTGGTTTGGTCGAGGCCGGTCAGGGAAACGGTTTCGAGTTCGAGACCGTTTTTGAACAAGTCTTCACTCACGACTTGTTGTACTTTCTGAACGAAATCAACACGTTTTTCATGCAGTTCTTCCATCGCCATTTCGGCGGCAACGGCGCGTAGGGCGTCAACAAATTTACCTTCGACGAGGTCTTTCAACTCATCGGGAGACATGGTTTTCATACCCAGTGTTTGTGCGGCGGTCGCAATGCTCTCGGCGCTGGGTTTAACGCGGACGTAAAATTCCGCCATCACGTCAACGCGCATCCGGTCGCGGGTAATCAGCGCTTGTTGGGCTGCGCGGCGCACTTCAAGGCGCAGTGTATTCATGTTGACGGGGATGATTTCGTGCAATACAGGCAGCACCATCGCACCGCCGTTCATGATGACTTTTTCGCCACCAAAACCGGTGCGGACAAATGAGACTTCTTTGCTGGCACGGCGATACAGACGGGTCAGGATGAGGCCGAGTACAAACAGCGCGACGAGTATGACGCCGGCGATAGTGCCGATGGAGACCAAATTCATGGTTTTTCCTTTCTTCTTGTTAATATGCCTTTGGGGGCGGTGGATTCAGAAAGCTTTGAGGGAAGGAAGCCGTCTGAAAGGGTTAAAAATATGGGTTGAAATAATAGAGTGGTTGTTTTTCTATATTGTTATTTCGGATTTCTAGATGGTGAGGATAGGGCGGTAAAGTATCTATTTTTACCGTATCGATAAATCAGCGGTTTCAGACGGCCTTAATCTACCAAGCTGCCGCTCGGATTCAAAATCGCTTTAAATGTATTTCCATCCAACGACACCAGCAATACCGCATCGCCTTGTTTCAATACATCTTCAGAGTCAGGCTCTACCATCACATAATGCTGTTGGCCGTAAGCATCTTTTACGCGCGCCTGCGCCGCATTGCCTAGCCGAGCTTCGCCCAACACCACCGTGCCGACGCGCCCGATTAAACTTTCCTGAGAAACGGCCGTGGTTTCATCTTTCGGCATAATTTTGTACAAACTGCTAGCTGTTACGCGCACCAAGGGCAGGGAAAGAAACCAAACGATGACTGCTGCCAGCGTGCCATTCAGATAACTGCCGAATACAGTGGCAAAGGCCGTCTGAAACAGATAACCCGTCAGTCCGTATACGGCAAGAAACACCACCATCAACATCAATACCGGGATACGTCCGACATACAGCCAGCTCAGGAAACGCACGAATATGCCTGCATCCGCCACATCCAATCCTACCTCGGCGTGTGCAGTTTCGGTCAGGCTGTCTGGCAACAGGTTGTCCAACCAGTCGCTGATACCGCCTGCCAGCATGGAAATGACTTCCAACACACCGAGCAAAACCATCAGCGCAATGGCAATGCCGAAGATTTCAGTTTCGGGGGCGTTGATTAGATTCCACATATTGCATTTCCTTATTCTTTTTAATTTTCAGACAGCATATATTTTATTTTAAAGTTAAGCAGATTGGATATGGGTTTTTATTAATTTGTCGTAACTGACAGGATTTTTCCCAATCCGTCATCTTTTTGTTATTGAGGTGTGTATGGTTTTCTTTTTTCAGACGGCTCCGTGAAGATAGAGGCCGTCTGAAACTGCGATTTTCTCAATATGGCTTATGATTTCGCTTTCAATGCCGCCAATCTTTCGGCAATGCGGTTGTTGCGGCTTAAGTCTTCCAGTTCTTTCAGCTTGGCCAACTGCGCCGCATCGGTGCTGCTGTGTACCGAGTTTTGGCGACCCATCACACGGTCGAAGGCATTGCCGCTTTTTTCGGCATCACGGGCA
>NZ_JBQCWZ010000011.1:0-59167 GCF_051956895.1 Neisseria sp. P0021.S006 | reverse complement strand
TTTCCATTGGCAACTGCCCGGTTTCCAACGCCGCAGGAAATAAACTTATCTTACAGGCGGCCTGTTATGGTTTTTTATTCAGGCCGTCTGAAAAACGAATCACTCATTTAACCGATTAACTTTTTTTTCGACAGAAAGACCCTTATGACTTGGGAAACCGTAATCGGACTGGAAATCCACGTCCAACTCAACACCCAATCCAAAATCTTCAGCGGCGCATCCACTGCATTCGGTGCCGAACCTAATGCCCATGCCAGCGTGGTTGAGTGTGCGTTGCCGGGCGTATTGCCGGTAATGAACCGCGAAGTCGTCGAAAAAGCCATCAAACTCGGTTTGGCTTTGGATGCGAAAATTAATCAGAAAAACGTGTTCGACCGTAAAAACTATTTCTATCCTGATTTACCGAAAGGCTATCAAATCAGTCAGTTGGATTTGCCGATTGTTGAGCATGGCAAATTGGAAATCGTAGTGGGTGACGAGGTTAAAACCATCAATGTTACCCGTGCGCACATGGAAGAAGATGCGGGTAAATCCGTACATGAAGGTTTGAACGGTGCTACCGGTATCGACTTGAACCGTGCCGGTACGCCTTTGTTGGAAGTTGTCTCCGAGCCTGAAATGCGTTCCGCAGCCGAAGCTGTGGCATATGCTAAAGCGTTGCATGGTTTAGTGACTTGGCTGGATATTTGCGACGGTAATATGGCGGAAGGTTCGTTCCGTGTTGATGCCAACGTTTCTGTACGTCCAAAAGGTCAGGCCGAGTTCGGTACACGCCGTGAAATCAAAAACCTCAACTCTTTCCGCTTCTTGGAACAAGCCATCAATTATGAAGTGGAAGCGCAAATCGAAATTTTGGAAGATGGTGGTAAAGTACAGCAGGCAACCATGCTGTTTGATCCTGAAAAAGGCGAAACCCGTGTGATGCGTTTGAAAGAGGATGCGCACGATTACCGCTATTTCCCGGATCCGGATTTGCTGCCGGTCATTATTTCAGACGGCCAATTGCAAAAGGCCAAAGAGCAAATGCCTGAGTTGCCGCATGAAATGGCGGCGCGTTTTGTTGCCGATTACGGCGTGTCTGACTATGATGCGCGCCTGTTGACTGCCAGCCGCGCCCAAGCTGCCTATTTTGAAGAAGCGGCCAAAGCCTGCGGCCAAGGTAAATTGACGGCGAACTGGATGAACGGCGAGCTTGCCGCTACCTTGAACAAAGAAGGTTTGGAATTGGCTGAAAGCCCGATTACAGCTCCACGCCTTGCCGAGTTGGTTGCTAAAGTTGCAGATGGAACATTAAGCAGCAAATTGGCGAAAAAAGCTTTTGAAGCGATGTGGGCTGAGCCTGAAGCAGGTATTGCCGAAATCATCGAAAAACATGGTTTGCAACAGATTACTGACACTGGCGCAATTGAAGCGATGGTGGATGAAGTGTTGGCAAACAATGCGAAAGCCATTGAGCAATTCCGTTCCGGTAATGAAAAAGCCTTAAATGCGATTGTCGGCCAAGTGATGAAAGCAAGTAAAGGCAAGGCCAATCCGGCTCAGGTTCAAGAGTTGATTAAAGCCAAATTGGCTTGATAGATAGGATAGGCCGTCTGAAAACAGGTTTTATTTTCAGACGGCCTTTGTTTTTGATAATAAATTTATTCTAAATACCATGACACATACCATTACCTTACCAGATCAAACTACATTTACGGCGAATGAGGACGAAACTGTTCTTGCTGCCGCAACCCGTCAGAATTTAAATTTGCCTCATTCTTGCAAAAGTGGTGCCTGCGGGCAGTGTAAGGCTGAGTTGATTAGTGGCGAATTTGAAATGGGCAAACATATTGATAAAGCCATCAGTGAAGAAGAAAAAGCACAAGGTAAAGTGTTATTGTGCTGTACCACTGCAAAGAGCGACCTCAAAATCAATGTGCCGGGTTTTAATCAAAATGCTTTGCCGGTGCGCACTTTGCCTGTACGCATTGAAACGATTGAAATCAAACATGATGTTGCTTTGTTGCGATTGGCTTTGCCTAAAGCGCCGTCATTTGCATTTTATGCCGGACAATATATTGATTTGCTGCTTCCCGGCAATATCAGCCGCAGCTATTCAATTGCCAATTCTCCTGACCAAGAAGGTGTTTTGGACCTGCATATCCGCAAACGTGAAAACGGCGTATGCTCAGAAATGATTTTTGGTGCCGAGCCTAAAATCAAAGAAAAAGGCATTGTCCGCGTTAAAGGGCCATTAGGTACATTCACTTTGCAACAGGACAGCAATAAACCGATTGTTTTGTTGGCAACGGGTACAGGTTACGCACCTATCCGCAGCATCTTGCTTGATTTGATTCATCAGAATAGCGAACGTCAGGTTCATTTTTACTGGGGAGCACGTCAGCAGGAGGATTTGTACGCATTGGAAGAAGCAGAAGCATTAATAGACCGTCTGAAAAATGCGAAATTCTCGCCTGTTCTTTCTAAGCCTGATTCCGATTGGAAAGGGGAGAATGGGTACGTGCAAAATGTTGCCGCACAAAATTATCCTGATTTGAGCCAATACGAAGTTTATGCTTGTGGGTCACCAGCTATGACCGAGAGTGCGCAAAGTTTGCTGACTCAAAATTGCGCTTTACCGGAAGATGCCTTCTTCTGTGATGCTTTTTCACCGGCATAGGAATATATTTTACGGAATTCATATGTTTGGATAAGGGTATTTAGCATAGGGTTTGACGACAATTCGTTTGAAGAAGAGAGTGTGTTTTTGCACACTCTTTTTTTATACAGTAATTTTCAAAAAATATTTTTATCTTTAAGTAAAGACTATTCTGTTTGTTATCAAACATTAACTTGATTATCTATCATCAAGAAAAAGGCCGTCTGAATCTTTCAGACGGCCTTTGTTTTAAAGATAATATTAGCTACCAATCAGTTTCAAACGTTGACCGGGAGATACGGTACGGGTATTGCGGTTCCAACGGCGGATATCGTTAATATCAACATTGAAACGGCTGGCGATGGTGTTCAGGGTATCGCCTTTACGTACAGTGTAGGAAACGTTTTGAACCGGGTTGCTGCGGACTTTTGCCGGAGTAGCTGTAACACGGAGGATTTGGCCTTTTCTGATATTGTTGCCTTTGATGTTGTTGGCAATAATCAAATCAGCTACGCTCAAGTTGTAACGTTTGGAGATATTAAACAACGTATCACCATCTTCCACACGGTGTGTGCCTGCTGCAAGTGCTGCAGTTTGTGTGTTTTGTTGGCCATTTACACGGGCAAGACGCGCATTGATGCGTTGTTGTTGTTTAGCGGTATTGGCTGCGATACGTGCTGTACGAGCGCTTTCGGCAGTCACAACAGTTTGAACTTGTTTGGCTTCAGAAGTCGCTTCAGCAACAGTCGCTGCAGGTTCCTCCGCAGGTTGGCTTTGTACCAAAGCCATCAGGTCATCATGCTCTTCTTGAACCGGAGCAACAGCAACAGATTCAACTGCTGGAGTAGGGGCTACATCGTTTGCGGCAACAGTCGGTGCAGTCAAGTCGGCAGGGATAGCTGCTTTTGGTGCTTCAGCAACATTTGTGGCAGCAGGCTCAGCAGTAATATGGGTCATGGCTACAATAGGGGCGGCTACTTCCGCACTTGCAACTTGAGGCTGCGCCTTGGTTTCTGTTACCGCTACGGAAGTAACGTTTTCAGTTTTGCTGCGTGCAATAAAGTCAACCGGTTTGCTGGACTGTGGAACAACAGGAGCAACAATATTGGTCACGGTAGTTTGAGCAACTTTAACCGGTTCTGCTACGCTTGAAGCAATAATCGGCGACATAGCCGGCATATTGGATTGGTAAGTATCCGGCGTATTGTCTTTGTCGATAAAGTTAATAATGTCTTGACTTTGGGTAACTGAGTTTTTAGCCACCAAAATGCTGCGGCCTTCAGAAATGGCGCTACCGCTCAGGCCGTTGAGGCGTTTGAGTTCGGCTACGCTCATGCCGGTATCGTTGGCAATGGCGTTAAGCTTCTTGTTGCCCAAAGAAGTATAAATATCCCAAGACATCAGGGTATCTGGATTGGCATTGCGGTAGTTCTTTTCAAATGCAGAAACCGCAGAAACCGGCAACAACAGGCGACGATTGTTTTTAGGGATAAATACCGGGGCATTGAAACCTGGGTTGAGTGCCAACAGTTCGCTTTCGCTGATGTTTGCAAAACGAGCGATTGTGCTGTTATCAATAGGTTTGTCGATGCTGACAGATTTGAAATACGGCTGATTGCTGATTTCGCTGATATTCATACCGAAGGTTTGCGGATTGGCAACGATATTGCGTACTGCCAATAGTTTTGGAACGTAGTTGCGTGTTTCGTTCGGCATACGCAGGTTTTCGTATGTTGGTTCCAAACCTTGCGCACGGGCGCGGTTTACGGCACGGCCGACGTTACCTTCGCCCCAGTTGTAAGCGGCAAGCGCCAAAGACCAGTCGCCGAACATACCGTGCAGGTATTGCAGGTAGTTCAATGCAGCATCGGTAGCGGCGTAAACGTCGTGGCGGCCGTCATACAAAGGCGTTTTTTCCAAGCCGAAGTGGCGGCCGGTAGCCGGCATAAATTGCCACAGGCCGGATGCGCCGACGTGTGATTTGGCTTTGGTTACGAATGCGCTTTCAATGAAGGGCAGCAAAGCGATTTCGGCGGGCATATTGCGTTTTTTAACTTCATTGGCAATATGGTACATATAAGGTTTGCTGCGGGAGATGGTGCGGTCGAAATATGCACTGTTTGCAGCAAATTTGTTTTCATGGCGGCGAACCAGTTCTGTATTGACTTCGTTGATGCGGAAGTCTTTACGCAACGATGCCCATAAGCTGCCGGAGCCGAAGGTTTGTGCTTTGGCTTGGTCGAGCAGGGCGGAGTTGAGGCGCATCATGGCCATGCCGACTTGGTTGGGTGTAGCGTTTTGTGCGTAGGCTGTGGCGGAAACCGCCGACAGGCTTGAAACGGTCAGAGCGATGGTTTTTAGTTTTGCCATAGTAAATAAAGTTATCAAATATATAATAAAATTTCGTCTTTTTGATAGTATCGTTTCAGCATTTAAACGTCAAGTCGAGCAGGGAATTTGCTTGTGTGATGTGGCCGTGGTGTTAAAATTCTGTCACACAAGTCGGGATGCATAGGGGGCCTTTAATGGAAGTTTTTTTTATGCAAACGCCAATGGGACAATATCTTGCTCAAAAAGAGGCGGATTTTTTCAGACGGCATTTGCAGTATTTGAATAGGCAGGTGGCGGTTCAATTGGGCGGTGTATGGCAGAGGCCGTCTGAAAACATGCTTGTAGTGCCTCGCGATGTGCGGATGGATGCTGAAATGTTGGCATTTGAAACGCATTCCGTGGATGTGTTATTGATGCCCCATCTTTTGGAAGTTTCATCTGCAGATTTGGTGTTGCAAGAGGCGTTTAGGATATTAAAACCTGAAGGCAGATTGATTTTGACGGGGTTCAACCCTAAATCTTTGTGGGGGTTGAGCTCTTGGTTTGATGGGGAAAAGCTGCCTTTGAAATCTCAATGCTTGGCTCTGGCTGAGTTGAAACGAAAAATTGCGGATATTGGTTTTGAAATAGAATATGGGCAGTTTATGGATTATCTGCCTGCTGTGAATTCGCCTTCTGCTTTGAAGTTTTGGCGGTTTATGGAAAAGGCAGGGGATAGGTGGTGGCCGCAGTGTGCAGCGGTTTATGGGATGGTGTTAACGAAACATTTGATTGGTGTCCATCCTTTGCCTGAATTGGAATCTGCATTTGATGGCAATACGGTTGCTTTAAGTACGGCACGTTTGGCCGAATAGTTTTCAGACGGCCTGTATATTAATGATGAATTTGGAGAATAACGATGCCTGAATTACCTGAAGTGGAAACGACTTTACGCGGAATCGCGCCTCATATTGATGGCAAGAAGATAGAAAAAGTCATTATTCGCCAGTTTAAATTGAGATGGCCTATTCATCCAAACTTGGCGCAAATTTTGGCTGGGCACAAAGTTTTGGCATGCAGTCGGCGTGCGAAGTATTTGATTATTACTTTTGAAACGGGTATTTTACTTATTCATTTGGGTATGTCCGGAAGTTTGCGGATTTTTACCGCCGATGATGAGCGCATCGCCACGCCGGATAAGCATGATCATTTAGATTTTGTATTTGATGACGGCACCGTATTGCGTTATCACGATCCGCGTAAATTTGGTGCGGTATTGTGGTATGAGGGTATTGCCGAGCATCATCCGCTGTTGGAAAAACTGGGGCCGGAGCCGCTCTCGGACGATTTTGATGCAAATTACCTGTATCAGAAATTGAAAACCCAAAAGCGTGCAGTCAAATTAGCGCTGATGGATAATGCGGTGGTGGTTGGTGTTGGCAATATTTATGCGAATGAAAGTCTGTTTAAGGCAGGTATTTCGCCATTGCATCCGGCAAATAAGCTGACCAAGAAAGAATGCGCATTATTGGTGGAAACCGTTAAAGCGGTTCTGCAAAGGGCGATTGCAACGGGCGGCAGTACGCTGCGGGACTTTGTCAATAGCGATGGCAAAAGCGGCTACTTTCAGCAGGAATATACGGTCTATGGCCGTCACAATGAGCCTTGTGTCCAATGTGGCGGGCTGATTTTTAAAGAAACTTTGGGGCAGCGTGGAACGTTTTATTGTCCAAATTGCCAGAAATAGTTTCAGACGGCCTTAAATGTCAGAGGCCGTCTGAAAATAATGAATACCATACAGAAGAAATTTTATGTCTAAACAAAAAGCTCCTTTTTTTAAACGACTGGGCAGACTTTGCCGTTTGGCGGCTTGGTTGTTCCGAACCGGCCGGAATTTGCGTGCCATCGATGGCAATAATGCAGAGGAACGCAATCATGCTGTGGTTGTTTTGGGAAAAGGCGCATTGGATGCTTTGGATATTGAATTGGAAATCGGCGTACCGCCTCAAGGCAATGTGAGCGGTACATTGGTAGTGGCCAACCATGTTTCTTGGTTGGATATTTTTGCCATGAGCGCCGTTTATCCGAGCAGTTTTATTGCCAAGCAGGAAATCAGCGGTTGGCCGGTTTTGGGGAAAATGGGTAAAAATGCCGGCACGGTGTTTATCAACCGCAATTCCCGCCGAGATATCGAGCCTATTAACCAGGCGATTTGCGCGGCATTGAAAGCAGGACAGAATGTCAGCTTCTTCCCTGAAGCGCGTACTTCTTCCGGCTTGGGTATTTTGCCGTTTAAAGCAGCCCTGTTTCAATCGGCGATTGATGCGAAAGCGCCGATTCAAGCAGTGACCTTGCGCTATTATGATGGCGAAGGACAACGGACGGACTTGCCGTCTTATGCGGAGGTAAACCTGTTTCAATCTTTATGGCGCATTGTTTCGATGAAGAAAATCTGTATCCGTTTGGATTTCTCGCCTCAATACAAACCGACAGATATGCCGGATAAAGACCGCTATGCTTTGAAAGATATTGCGGAAACAGCCATCGGCGAAATTGTGGCTTCGGATTCGCCCGTTCAGCCCTTACCTAAAAAATAATTTCAGTCAGGCACTTGTTTTATTTCAGATGGCCTTCATTTAGAGGAATAGCTGTTTTCGGTTTAATTGAATTGATAGTTTGATGTAATTAATATTATTTGAACTATAAATTATACAAATCGATAGGCCTGCATTAAAATGCAAGCATTGATTCATTTCTCAAACCCGAATTTTTAAGGAGCTTAAAAATGGCTTTGCAAGATCGTACCGGTCAAAAAGTACCTTCCGTAGTATTCCACACTCGCGTTGGCGACACTTGGAAAGATGTTTCTACTGATGATTTGTTCAAAGGCAAAAAAGTAGTCGTGTTCTCTCTGCCTGGCGCATTTACTCCAACTTGCTCTTCTTCTCACCTGCCACGCTACAACGAATTGTTTGGTGCGTTCAAAGAAAACGGTGTTGACGCAATCTACTGCGTATCTGTAAACGACACTTTCGTAATGAACGCTTGGGCTGCTGAAGAAGAAGCCGACAACATCTACATGATCCCTGATGGCAACGGTGAATTCACTGAAGGCATGGGCATGTTGGTTGACAAAGAAGACTTGGGCTTCGGTAAACGCTCTTGGCGTTATTCCATGCTGGTTAACGACGGCGTGGTTGAAAAAATGTTTATCGAACCTGAAGAACCAGGTGATCCTTTCAAAGTGTCTGACGCTGACACTATGTTGAAATACATTGCTCCTGACTGGAAAGCTCAAGAGTCTGTTGCCATCTTCACCAAACCTGGCTGCCAATTCTGTGCTAAAGCTAAAAAAGCTCTGCAAGACAAAGGCTTGTCTTACGAAGAAATCGTATTGGGCAAAGATGCAACTGTTACTTCCGTACGCGCTATTACCGGCAAGATGACTGCTCCTCAAGTATTCATCGGCGGTAAATACATCGGCGGTAGCGAAGACTTGGAAGCTTACTTGGCTAAAAACTAATCGCCTGTATGCTTGAGACGGTTTAAACAGGCCGTCTGAAAGATAAAATATAGAGTTATTCAGACGGCGTTTACAATTCGGCGTTCTGAATAACTCTATATTCGCAAGTAGAATTTGAGATTATTGTTTTAAATCGATATTTAGGTATTGGCTATTGATTTTTAAATTTTGATAGTTTGTGAAGTTTAGGCCGTCTGAAAACGGATAACCTGATGGCAATATCGGTTTGGATATAGACAGTAAGGATAAAATATGAAAAAGATTCAAGCAGATGTGGTAGTACTGGGTGGCGGTACAGCCGGTATGGGCGCATTTCGCAATGCCCGACTTCATACAGACAATGTTTACCTGATTGAAAATAATGTGTTCGGCACGACCTGCGCGCGCGTGGGCTGTATGCCTTCTAAACTCTTGATTGCCGCAGCAGAAGCGCGCCATCATGCTTTGCATACCGATCCGTTTGGCGTGCATTTGGATAAAGACAGCGTAACGGTAAACGGCGAAGAAGTCATGCACCGCGTGAAGTCCGAACGCGACCGTTTTGTCGGTTTTGTAGTCAGCGATGTAGAAGAGTGGCCTGCCGACAAGCGTATTATGGGTACGGCAAAATTTGTTGATGAACACACCGTCCAAATCGATGACCATACGCAAATCACTGCAAAAAGTTTTGTGATTGCCACCGGCTCACGCCCTGTGATTTTCCCGCAATGGGAAGTTTTGGGCGATCGCTTGATTGTGAACGATGATGTTTTCTCTTGGGATACCCTGCCTAAGAGTGTGGCCGTATTCGGCCCCGGCGTAATCGGCTTAGAGTTGGGTCAGGCTTTGCACCGTTTGGGCGTAAAAGTTGAAATTTTTGGCGTGGCAGGTGCTATTGGCGGTATTTCCGACCCTGTTGTCGCTGAAGAAGCCAAAACTGTTTTTGGTGAAGAGTTGACTTTGCATTTGGATGCCAAAACCGAAGTCAAATTGGACGCAGAAGGCAATGTTGAAGTTCATTGGGAACAAGATGGCGAAAAAGGCGTGTTCCATGCCGAATATGCTTTGGCTGCCGCCGGCCGTCGTCCGAACGTGGATAATATCGGTTTGGAAAATATCAATATCGAAAAAGACACGCGCGGCGTGCCCGTTGCTGATCCGCTGACCATGCAAACCAGCATTCCTCATATCTTTATCGCAGGCGATGCGTCCAACCAACTGCCTCTGCTGCACGAAGCTGCCGACCAAGGCAAAATTGCCGGTCATAATGCCGCTATTTTCCCGAATATTGAGGGCGGTTTGCGCCGTAGCGTAATCGGCGTGGTATTTACCAGTCCGCAAATTGCCACTATCGGTTTGAAATACGCGCAAGTTGCAGCGAAATATCAACCTGACGAGTTTGTCATCGGCGAAGTTTCCTTCCGAAACCAAGGCCGAAGCCGCGTTATGTTGGTAAACAAAGGCCATATGCGTTTGTATGCTGAGAAAGCAACCGGCCGTTTCATTGGTGCGGAAGTTGTCGGCCCTGCTGCCGAACATTTGGCACACTTGATGGCTTGGGCGCATCAAATGAAGATGACGATTCCGCAAATGCTGGATATGCCGTTCTACCATCCGGTTATCGAGGAAGGTTTGCGCACTGCATTGCGTGATGCCGATGCAAAATTGAAACAGGCTTGATTATTTGATGGAATAAAGGCCGTCTGAAACTCATAGTAAGGTTTCAGACGGCCTTTTCTATGCTTTGAAGCTTTTACTTTTAAATCAATTCTAAATCTGGACCGGCATTTTGCGCACGACGGCTTCGTAATTGAATGTCTAGGCGCAAATCGTGGGCGGAGTCGGCATTTTTAATGGCGTCTTGATAGCTGATATCGCCGTTTTCATACAAATCATATAAGGCTTGGTCAAAAGTAATCATGCCCATGCCAGTTGATTTTTTCATCATTTCTTTGATGTTGTGGACTTCGCCTTTTCGAATCAAGTCGGCAATAATGGGCGAATTGAGCAAAACCTCGACAGCCGCTACGCGTCCCCGTCCGCCTTCACGGGGAATCAGGCGTTGCGAAATAAAGGCTTGCAGGTTGAGCGATAAATCGGTTAGCAACTGGTTACGGCGCTCTTCGGGGAAGAAGTTGATGATGCGGTCCAGCGCTTGGTTGGTACTGTTGGCGTGCAGTGTCGCCATACACAAATGGCCGGTTTCCGCGAAGGAAATGGCGTAGTCCATGGTCTCGCGGTCTCGGATTTCACCAATCAGGATAACATCCGGCGCTTGGCGCAGGGTATTTTTCAATGCAATCGGCCAATTTTCTGTATCTACACCGATTTCACGTTGGGTGATGATGCAGTTTTTGTGTTGGTGGATAAACTCAATCGGGTCTTCGATGGTAATAATGTGGTCGAAGCTGTTTTCGTTTCGATAGTCGATAAGGGAGGCGAGGGAAGTGGACTTGCCCGAACCTGTACCGCCGACAAAAATAACCAAACCGCGTTTTCTGAGGGCGATGTCTTTCAGAATCGGTGGCAGATTGAGCGTTTCAAATTTAGGGATATTGCTGGTAATGGAGCGGAACACTAATGCAGTTGCGCCGCGTTGAACCATTGCATTGACACGGAAGCGGCTGGTATCGGGCAGGCTGATGGCGAAGTTGCATTCGTTGGTGGAAGAAAATTCTTCGATTTGTTTGGAAGACATAATCGAAAAAGCGATTTCCATACATTTTTCAGCACTCAGCGGCTCATCGCTCAGTCGTGTGATTTTGCCATCCACTTTCATGGCAGGCGGGAAATTGGTGGTAATGAAAAGGTCGGAGCCTTTGTATTTGTTCATATGGCGTAGCCAAGCGAACAATTCTTCTTTTGCGCCCGGAGTATTTTCGTCAAACATAAGAATTTAGATATTTAAAATAGAGTTATTTTATTGAGAATAATTATAACAGAAGCAATCATTATTTGCTGTTTTGCCCGCTAGAGCGGCAATCTGTTTTAAATTGAGTGTCGTGTTGGGAATATAGCAGATTTTTCAGTATCCCTGTGATTTTAAATTCTGCTGTTATAATGTTGCTCGATTAGTGAATGGAAAGGTAACGAGATGTCAGTACAAACAATTGCCGTGGTCGGCGCAATGGAACAGGAAATCGAGCTTTTGCGTGAAAGTATGGCCAATGTCAAGCATGTGTCCTTCGGTAAATTCTCGGCATATGAAGGCGAATTGACTGGAAAACGCATGGTATTGGTTTTGAGTGGTATCGGTAAGGTCAATGCAGCGGTTTCTACTTCTTGGGTCATTCATCAGTTTGCACCGGATTGCGTCATCAATACCGGCAGTGCAGGCGGTTTGGGTAAAGGTCTGAAGGTTGGCGATGTGGTTATCGGCGAAACTGTGGCGCATCATGATGTTGACGTAACGGCTTTTGGTTATGTTTGGGGACAAGTACCGCAACTTCCTGCTGTGTTTGTATCGGATTCAAACCTGATTCGTCAAGCAGAAAAGGCAGCGCAAGTGTTTGAAGGTGCGGCCGTAACGCAAGGCCTGATTGTCAGTGGCGACCGTTTTGTACACAGCAGCGAAGGTGTTGCGGAAATTCGCAGTCATTTTCCTGACGTAAAAGCAGTTGAAATGGAAGCTGCGGCGATTGCGCAAACCTGTCACCAGTTGGAAGTGCCGTTTGTGATTATTCGTGCCGTATCCGATTCGGCAGATGAGAAAGCGGACATTAGCTTTGAAGAGTTTTTGAAAACGGCTGCCGTCAGCTCGGCGAAGATGGTGACCGAGATTGTCAAATCGCTATAAAATCATGCAAAAGCGTTGAATTTCCGTTAGAATACGGAACGATTCAACCTTATTCTAAGGCCGTCTGAAAACCGAATCCCTGTTTTTTCAGACGGCCTTTCAGCCTTTAATTGCATTTATCTTAATAACAATATGAAAAACATACGGAATTTCTCCATTATTGCCCACATCGACCACGGCAAATCTACGCTTGCTGACCGTTTTATCCAATACTGTGGCGGTTTGGATTTGCGCGAAATGAGTACGCAGGTGCTCGATTCCATGGACATCGAAAAAGAGCGCGGCATTACCATTAAAGCGCAAACCGCCGCGCTCAACTATAAAGCACGCGATGGGCAGGTGTATCAGCTCAACCTGATTGATACTCCGGGACACGTCGACTTCTCTTACGAAGTATCCCGTTCGCTGTCGGCTTGCGAAGGTGCGCTTTTGGTGGTCGATGCGTCTCAAGGTGTAGAAGCGCAAACCGTGGCGAACTGCTATACCGCGATTGATTTGGGCGTGGAAGTTGTGCCTGTTTTGAACAAAATCGACTTACCTGCAGCAGAACCCGATCGCGTGGAGCAGGAAATTGAAGACATCATCGGCATTGATGCCGTTGGTGCGGTGCAATGTTCTGCAAAAAGCGGCATTGGTGTGGAAGATGTTTTGGAAGAGATCGTTGCCAAAATCCCTGCGCCGACTGGTGATGAAAATGCGCCGTTGCAAGCGGTTATTGTCGATTCGTGGTTTGACAATTACGTCGGCGTAGTTATGTTGATTCGTGTGAAAAATGGCACCATCAAGCTGAAAGACAAAGTGCGCTTTATGAGCACTAAGGCGGAAACTCAGGTTGAGCAGCTGGGTGTATTCACGCCGAAATCGGTTCAAAAACAAGAACTCAAAGCCGGCGAAGTAGGCTTTTTGATTACCGGCGTAAAAGAATTGGGTCAGGCGAAAGTCGGCGATACGGTGACTTTGGTTGCCAACCCTGCCTCTGAGCCGCTGCCCGGCTTCCAAGAAGTACAAAGCCAAGTATTTGCGGGCCTCTATCCTGTGGAAAGCCACGACTACGAAGCCTTGCGTGACGCTTTGGAAAAATTGCAGCTGAACGATGCTTCGTTGAAATTTGAGCCTGAGGTTTCCCAAGCATTGGGCTTCGGTTTCCGTTGCGGCTTCTTGGGTCTGTTGCATTTGGAAATCGTGCAGGAACGTTTGGAGCGCGAGTTCGACATGGACTTGATTACCACTGCGCCAACGGTGGTTTATGAAGTCGTGTTGAAAAACGGCGAGAAAATCGAAGTTGAAAACCCGTCCAAACTGCCTGAAATCAGCACCATCGAAACTATTCTTGAGCCGATTATCACTGCGACCATTCTTGTGCCGCAGGAGTATGTCGGCAACGTCATGACTTTGTGTAACCAAAAGCGTGGTGTTCAGGTCAATATGCAATACATGGGCCGTCAAGTCATGCTGACTTATGATTTGCCGATGAACGAAGTCGTAATGGATTTCTTTGACAAGCTTAAATCGACTTCGCGCGGTTATGCTTCGTTGGACTACCATTTCAAAGAGTTCCAACCGTCTGATTTGATTAAGCTCGACATTATGGTCAACGGCGAAAAAGTCGATGCCTTGAGCCTGATTGTGCACCGTCAAAGCGCCGTTCACCGCGGTCGAGAGCTGGCATCAAAAATGCGCGAACTGATTCCGCGCCAAATGTTCGACATCGCCGTCCAAGCCGCCATCGGCAGCCAGATTATCGCCCGCGAAAACGTCAAAGCCCTGCGTAAAAACGTTTTGGCGAAATGTTACGGCGGCGATATTACGCGTAAGAAAAAACTTCTTGAAAAACAAAAAGCAGGTAAGCGCCGCATGAAACAAGTGGGCAATGTGGAAATCCCGCAAAGCGCATTCTTGGCGATTCTGCAAGTGAGTGATAAATAATGAGTATAAATCTGACTTTAGGCGCAATCGTTGTACTGCTGGCCGGCTTGGTCCTCAACTTCAAAAGCAGCAAAGAGCGTCAGGAAAACGGCGAATGGAGCTCCGGCTTGCAATGGAGTTATCTCTTGTGCATGGTCGGCGTATTCGGAATTTTGTCCGAATTTATGAGCTTTACCGCCGTATTGCTGGTGTTTGTCGTGTTCACCGGTATTGTTTGGGCAATCCATAAAGGCCGTCTGAAAAAAAGCGAAACCGGCGAAGACAATGCACATTTTACCGACTACATGGGCGGCTTTTTTCCTATCATCTTGGTTATCTTTGTATTGCGTAGCTTTATTGCTGAGCCGTTCCAAATTCCGTCCAGTTCCATGCGTCCGGGCTTGGTCAAAGGCGATTTTATCTTGGTAAACAAATTTTCTTACGGTATCCGCCTGCCGATTTTGAATAAGGTCATTATCCCTGTCGGCAATATTGCCCGAGGCGATGTCGTGGTGTTCAATTACCCACTTCAGCCTGAGATGAATTACATCAAACGTATCGTCGGTATTCCGGGTGATGTTGTGGAATATCGTGATAAGGTTTTGACTGTTAACGGTGAAATTATTCCCGAAAAACCAAACGGCAATTATCAATACGCAGATGATACCGATCCGTCTATGATTCATACGCTTGAGCGTTTTCAGACGGCCTTGAACGGCAAAAACTTTGATGTGGTCAAAGAAGCCGGTCAGCCTTCCGTATCCATTGCCGTATTGAACAAATACACCTCCGAAGTAATGCCTGAAAGCAATTACTCGCTTGAAACGAGCGGTTTGGAAAATTGTGAGTACGCAGAAGACGGCAATGGCTTTATTTGTAAAGTTCCCGAAGGCCGTTATTTCGCGATGGGCGACAACCGCGACAACAGCGCCGATTCTCGTTACTGGGGATTTGTCGATGACAAGTTGATTGTCGGTAAAGCCTTCTTTGTTTGGATGAACTTTGGCGAACTCAGCCGTATCGGTACCAGTATTAAATAAGCAATAACAGATGAAAAGGCCGTCTGAAATTTTTCAGACGGCCTTTTTGGTATCTATTTTTTGTCTTTTAACGAACCTAAATAAATCGCCAATAAAGTCAAAGTAGCGCCGCTCCATTGGACGGCGTTAATCGGTTTATCTAGCCAGAAATAATCGATCAACATGGCGGCAACTGGTTCGGAGAGCAGTAGTAGGCCGGTCAGTGACAAGGATAAAAGCGGGATGGCGTAAGCAATCAATGCCCAAGCAAAGCATTGCATAACGATGCCGTAGATGGAGACTAGAATCACATCGTTTAAAGTTTTGGGGTAAAGATGGGCGGCATCGAATAGCAGAGATGGGATGACCAGCGCCATTGCGCCGCCAAAGCTTAAAATCATCATCAGTGGAAACAAACCGACTTTTTCCTGTTCATGGGTTTTGCGTACGAAAACCATAGACAGGGCCAGCATAGCACCGGACACTACGCCGCTGACAAATCCCCATGCGGCATTGTTGTTATGACCGAATTCTGGGCTGCCGATTAAGGCTACGCCTATGGTAGCCAATATCAAACTTAAAATTTGCAGGGCGCTTAGACGTTCCGAATAAAAGAAGAAGCCGATGGCGGCTAAAAAGAAAATCTGCAGGCTGTTGAGCAAGGTGGAAATGCCGGGGCCTACGGCGTGAATGCTTTCATGCCACAGAGCGAGGTCGAATGCGAGGAAAACGCCGGATAAGACTGCGTAGCCAACTGTTTTTCTTTTCGTGGGCATTTTTTGTCTGAAAAAACGCCCGAGCAGGAAGAATATAGGGGCGGCGATCAGCAAGCGCCAGAATGCGATGGCGTAAGAGCCGACATCGACAAATTTGACGATCAAACTGCCCAAGCCGAAGACGACGCAGCCGACGACTAGCAGGGGCGCTGCATAATTTCCTGAACGTGTGTTCATCGGCTTCTCCAAGAATTAAATGAAGACGATTATTCCATAAAAGACAGATGAGGCGTTAATGATAAATAGTGGTAAGCCAAGATAAAGGGTTTATGATGAAAGGCCGTCTGAAAACTGTTTCAGACGGCCTTTTGATGATTTTCTGGCTTGATTTCGTATTGTTGTAGTATAAAATCGTTTTACGCCGTGTTTTCAGACGGCCTGATCAGTTTTGGTTTTGAGAAAAGGATTATTGGAAATGGCAAACCCTATTCGTGCGTTTTTGGATTATGTGCCGTCGGTTGATGAGTCTTGTTTTGTAGATGAGACTTCGGTAGTGATTGGCGAAGTGTCGCTGGCGGAAGATGTATCGATTTGGCCTTATGCTGTATTGCGCGGCGATGTGAACAGTATCTCTATCGGTAAGCGCAGCAATGTGCAGGATGGCAGCGTTTTGCATGTGTCGCATAAGAATGCGGCGAAGCCTGACGGTTCGCCCCTGATTATCGGCGATGATGTGACGATTGGGCATAAGGTCATGCTGCATGGCTGCCGAATTGGAAATCGTGTTTTGGTGGGCATGGGTTCAATTATTTTGGACGATACGGTTGTCGAAGATGATGTGATGATAGGCGCGGGCAGTTTGGTGCCGCCGCGCAAGCGATTGGAAAGCGGTTTTTTATACGTCGGCTCGCCTGTGAGACAAGTGCGTCCGCTGACGGATGAGGAAAAGGCATTTTTGACGTATTCGGCTGCGCATTATGTCCGCCTGTTCGGACAGCATAAAATTTCAAAATAAGGAAGTTCAATACAATGAACGCAATTTATCTGGCCTCGGGCAGTCCGCGCCGTCGTGAGATTTTGGAGAATTTAGGTTTCACGGTACGCCGCCTTCCTGCGGATATTGATGAAACCCCCAAAGAAGGCGAAGCCGCAGTAGAGTATGTGCGCCGTATGGCCTGCGAGAAAAATCAGGTAGCGGTAGCGCAATGGTTTACTGCTCATGATCAAGAGCCTGAGTTTGCTGTATTAACGGCGGATACGACGGTGGCGGATGGTGCGGCTATTTTGGGTAAACCGGAATCCGAGGCGGATGCGGTCGATATGCTGGAACGCTTGTCCGGACGGACGCATCAAGTGCTGACGGCTGTATGCGTTTACTGGCGAGGCGTGCGCCATGATGTGGTGCAGACGAGCGAAGTGCGCTTTAAAACGTTGACGGCTGAGGAGATTGCAGCCTATGTTGCCAGCGGCGAGCCGATGGACAAAGCCGGTGCGTATGGGATTCAGGGCTTGGGCGGCGTATTTGTCGAGCATTTGCAGGGCAGTTTTACCGGCGTGATGGGTTTGCCGGTTTATGAGACCGCGCAACTACTGAAATCTTTGGGTTTGGAAGCGCCGCCGTTTGCTTAAAATTAGGCAAATGCCGTCTGAAAGCGTGCCGACAAAAACGCCTGTTTCAGTTACAATACTGCCTTAAACAGCTTGCTTGAAGAAAGATATGAAAGAACATAAGGCCCGGAAACGCTTCGGGCAGAATTTTTTGCAGGATACGCGGATTATTAGCGATATTGTCAATGCGGTCAGACCGCAGCCCGATGATATCGTGATTGAAATCGGCCCGGGCTTGGCAGCCATTACCGAGCCTTTGGCGAAAAAACTCAACCGCCTGCATGTTTGCGAAATCGACCGCGACATCGTACGCCGTCTGAAAACCTTGCCGTTTGCAGACAAATTGGTGATACACGAAGGCGATGTATTACAGTTTGATTTTAACAGCATTGAAGGCAAGAAAAAAATTGTCGGCAACCTGCCGTACAATATTTCCACGCCGCTTTTGTTCCGATTGAGCGAAGTGGCAGACGATGTGATCGATATGCACTTTATGCTGCAAAAAGAAGTGGTCGAACGCATGGTGGCGCAGCCGAAAACCAACGACTATGGCCGTCTGGGCGTAATGCTGCAATATTTCTTCGATATGGAAATGTTGATTGAAGTACCGCCTGAATCCTTTGATCCTGCGCCGAAAGTAGATTCGGCCGTCGTGCGCATGATTCCGGTGAAACACCGCATTGGTAAAGCGGAAGATTTTGAACATTTTGCCAAACTGGTGAAACTGGCTTTCCATCAACGCCGCAAAACCATACGCAATAATTTGAAGGAACTTGCCGGCGATGATGATTTGCAGGCAGTCGGCATCAATCCGCAGGACAGGGCAGAACACATTGCCGCTGAAAAATATGTGGCATTGAGCAATTATCTGGTTCAAAAGGCCGTCTGAAACAGTGATGGCAATTTTTAAGCAACCTCCTATTCAATGGGGGTTTCTAGGTAATTCATATTTGTGGCGCAAGTTGGCGCAGTATTTTTCCGGTAAGGATATGCCGCCTGAGCGGCACCGTTTTGAAGCGGCAATTATCGGCGCAGTTTGGGTATTGACCGGGCATCGTCTCGATAGGGAAGAGCAATTTAAAGTCAATCGGTACAATCAAGGTGGAACCTCCGACGGCATAGTCAGCTGCCGTTTTTGGCTTGAAACGGCCATTCCTTTGCTTTGGCAGCGGCAAGCGAAACTTAAGCCCCGAAAATTTTGGCAGTTTGGAAAGAAATAATGATTAAATTCAAAAATGTACACAAACATTTTAAAGATTTGCACGTTATCAACGGCGTGAATCTGGAAGTCAAACAAGGCGAAGTGGTCGTTGTATGCGGTCCTTCGGGCAGTGGCAAATCGACGCTGATTCGTACGGTAAACCAACTCGAGCGCATTGAAAGCGGCGAGATTTGGGTGGACGGCATCAATGTTGCCGATCCGAAAACCGATTTGAACAAAGTGCGCGAAGAAGTGGGCTTTGTGTTCCAAGGGTTCAATCTGTATCCGCATTTGACTGTCTTGGAAAATATTATTCTTTCTCCGATGAAAGTGAAAAACCAAAGCCGTGAAGAGGCGGAAAAGAAAGCGATGGAGCTTTTGGAACGTGTCGGCTTGGCGCATAAAAAAGACGCGCTGCCCGGCCAGCTTTCCGGCGGTCAGCAACAGCGTGTGGCGATTGCACGCGGTTTGGCGATGGAGCCGCGCGTGATGTTGTTTGACGAGCCGACTTCCGCACTTGATCCTGAAATGGTCGGCGAAGTATTGAAAGTGATGAAAGACTTGGCGGAAAGCGGCATGACCATGATGTGTGTGACCCATGAGATGGGTTTTGCGCGCGAAGTCGCCGACCGTGTGATTTTTGTCGATAAAGGCCAGATTCTGGAAGATGAAACGCCGGAAGAATTTTTTACCAATCCGAAACACGAGCGTGCCAAACAATTCCTGCAACAGGTGATGACACATTAAACTCGGGCCGTCTGAAATTTCAGACGGCATGATCGGTTTGAATGATTTTGAAAGTTGAAAATAATGTATTTTGTTGACCGTACTGCTGTTGTGCTGAAGCCGACCGCCCGTTTTTTGGAATGGCTGAAATCCGCCGATGAAAATATGCCCGACCTGACCGTCGAGCAACTGCGCACCAACTGCTCAGTATTCCTTGTGCCGCAATTTGACGAACCCGAATCCGTCATTTCCTATTTTGACGAACGCTACCAGCAGATTTTTGAAGCCGAATTGGCAGGCTGGGACATTGATAAAAGCAAATGGCCGCAAGACATGAGCTTGAAGGCTTTTTGGGAATTTTTCGATACCGAAATCCACGATATGGTTTTGGATATGGAAGAGGCGGAATTGAACATTACGCCTGTTTTCGACAATATGATGTAAAGCCGTGAGAAGTTTTCAGACGGCCTTAAAGCCCTCGCGTTCTTTGAAAATTCTGATTGTTTCCTTACACCTTTCGGCGTTGGCCTTATGCCTTGTCGAGTTTTACGGCTGGATGATGTGGCTGGGTTTGGCGGCATTGGCCGGCAGTTTTGCCTATGCTTGGCGCAGCGTTAATTTTCAGACTCAAAATGCGGTCAGAAAAATCATCATCGACCGCCAATACCGTGCGACGGTTTATTTGAATAACGAGGCAGAGGGAAGAAGTGCGGTTTTGCAAGACAGCAGTATGTTGACGGTTTATGCTTTGTTTTTGCAATGGAATGTTGACGGGAAAATAGTCAAACACTGCATCTTGCCCGATATGGCCGACCGCGATGCCTACCGCCGTCTGAAAGTGTGGGCGCGCTGGTGCCGTGAAAAAGAAGACAAAGCAGAACTTGCGGCAGATATAGATTAAACGGCCGTTTCAGACGGCCTTTTGAAGCGATAAATACAATGAAAACATTACAAGACTGGCTTTCTCATTTGGAGACTGCCCATAGTTCCGGCCTTATCGATATGGGTTTGGAACGCGTGGGAGAAGTGAAAAAACGCATGAATTTGGTGCCGCAATGTCCTGTCGTCGTGGTGGCGGGTACAAATGGCAAAGGCTCTGTATGCGCCTATTTGTCGCATATTTATAAAGAAGCCGGTTTTAAAGTCGGTACGCTGACCAGTCCGCACCTTCTGCGTTACAACGAACGAATCGCCATCAATACTCAGCCGGTTTCAGATGAATTGATTATTTCCTCATTTGAGCGTATCGAAGCGGCACGCGGCGAAATTTCGCTGACGTATTTTGAGTTTAATGCTTTGGCTGCCGTCGATATTTTCATGCGTGAAAATGTGGACGTAATGATTTTGGAAGTCGGTTTGGGCGGACGATTGGATGCTGTGAATGTATTTGACGGCGACTGCTCGGTCGTTACCAGCGTGGATTTGGACCATCAGGCATTTTTGGGCGATACCGTTGAGCAGGTCGGTTTTGAAAAAGCCGGAGTGTTCCGTGGTGGCAAACCAGCTGTGTGCGGTCAGAATCCTGCGCCTGAATCATTGGTCAAACACGCAGAAGAAATTGGCGCAAAACTGTTGATGGTTCAGCGAGATTTTGATTTTGCATCAATGGAAAGCGTACAGTGGAACTACCGCTTCCATCCGCAATCTTCAGACGGCCAAAGCCGTAACCGCAATTCCTTGCCGTTTCCTGCTTTGCGCGGTGCCTATCAGTTGTCCAATGCCGCGTGTGCATTGACGGTGTTGGAGTGTTTGAACGAACAATTGCCGGTTGATATCGGCGCGATTAAACGCGGTTTGCTGTTGGTTGAGAATCCTGGACGTTTCCAAGTTTTGCCCGGCCGTCCGCTGGTGGTTTTGGATGTCGGCCACAATCCGCACGCAGCCCGTGCTTTGCGCCGCAGTCTGATTAACCTTGCCTTTGCCCAAAAACGTACTGCTGTATTCAGTATGTTGTCCGACAAAGATATTGATGGCGTGCTGGAAATCGTTAAAGATCAGTTTGACGAGTGGAACATCGCGCCTTTAGATGTACCGCGCGGCATGACGATAGAGGCTTTGCAGGCCAAACTGGCTGAACACGGCATCGACAATGTAAATGTTTTTGAAACTGTCGCTGCTGCCTACCGCGCTGCTTTGGCTAAAGCAACCGAAAATGATAGAATCGTTGTTTTCGGCTCATTCCATACTGTTGCCGATGTAATGGCTGTTTTGAAAGAACACTAACGAGGAAATTATCATGTCCGACAATAAACAAAAAGAAACTCCAAACGGATACGATTTAGACGGTTACGAACAACTCAAACGTCGCAACCGCCGTCGCTTGGTCTTAGCCTCCGGCTTGGTGGTGGCATCGGGTATGCTGTTCGGTCTGGCACTGACTTCCGGCGACGATAAAAATTCACCGTTTAAAGAAGCACCTGTCGGTCAGAGCCAAGTCAAAACGGCTGATGAGCCGAGCAAGGCCGTTGTTTTAGAGCCGAATAAAGAGGATGTTGCGATGGCTGAAGAAGCAGCCCGCCATGCGGATGCCGAAGCGCAAAGCAAACCTCAAAATGCCGGCGACGAAGAAGACAATGCGCCGGTTGAAGTATTGAAGCCAAACCGTGAGTCTGCTCCCGAAGATGTCGGCGAGCCGTTGGTTTTGATTAATGATACTTTGGATGACGGCAATATTAAAGGTTTGGAAGAGTCTGAGCGTATTCAACGAGCTGAGGCCGCCAAACGCGAAGCTGCGGAGCGCCGAGCCGAAGAACGCCGCCAACGCCAGGCAGAACAACGTGCTGCGGCACGCAAGGCACAAGCCCAACAGGAAGCGGATGAAAAAGAAAACGCATTGGCTGCTAAAAAACGTGCACTTCAAGCGCGTGCTGAAAAAGCAGAGCGTGAAGCTGCTGCTGAACGCAATAAATTAGCACAATTGGAAAAAGCAGAGAAAGCCATTGCCGAGCGTAAATCTGCCAAAAACAGCAAAGACAGCGTAAAAGACAAGGCCGAACCTACTAAGAAAGCAGAAGCCAAAGTTGAAAAACCAAAAAATGAGAAGGCTAAACCAGAAACGGCCAAAGCAGAAAAAGCCGATAAGGTAAAAACTGCCGAGAAGCCGTCTGAAAAAGCCAAACCTAAAGCTGAAAAAGAAAAAGCAGAAGCCAAGCCTGCTAAAAAAGCCGCTATTCAGGCTGGTTATGCTGAAAAAGAACGCGCGCAGAGCCTGCAACGTAAAATGAAAGCCGCAGGTATCGATTCGACCATTACTGAAGTGATGACCGATAAAGGTAAGGTGTATCGCGTGAAATCAGCCAGTTATAAAAATGCACGCGATGCAGAGCGCGATTTGAACAAATTGCGTGTACATGGCATTGCCGGTCAGGTGACCAGTGAGTAATTTGCCTGTTGCCGATTTATTGGCGGCCGCCGTCATCGTCATCTGCATCATTATTTCGTTGACACGGGGTATTATTGCCGAAGCAGGAGCGATGGTGGCCTGGGTGGTATCGTTTATTGCAGCCAGAACGCTCGCCGTGCCGTTTGCCGATGTGGTCTTTAAATCGGTTGAGCCGCATTCCTTGGCGGTTGCCATGGGTTTTGCCGCTGTGTTTTTTCTGGCATGGCTGTTGCAGAAACTGGCACGATCGCTGTTGAGCAGTTTGATGTCTGCCGTTGGTTTAGGAAGCATCAACCGTTTGCTTGGCGGCGTATTCGGTGCTGTGAAAGGTGTGATTTTGGTGACACTGGCAGTGATGGTTTTTTCACACACTGATTTGCCGAAAACGGAAGAGTGGCAAAGTTCGCACACAATTCCGTATTTTGAATCACTTGCAGATGCTGCGATGCCTTATCTGCCTGGAAAAGATGCCGCAATGCCGCATCTTTCGGGTAAAGCAGCTGAAGTTGAAGAATTGGATGATTGAGTTTGACGGATTCAGACGGTCTATGGGCCGTCTGAATCCGTTTTTATTTGCGTAAATTTAGCATCATATTGTTAACAATTTGAGCAAACTCATCTAAATTATTTTATAATGACAGCTTACCCATTTAATCTTCAAACTCGGAGAAGCACGATATGTGTGGTGTATTAGGTTTGGTTAGTCATGAGCCGGTCAATCAGATGTTGTATGATGGTTTGCAGATGTTGCAACACCGTGGTCAGGACGCAGCAGGTATTGTTACTGCCGAAGGCAATATATTTCATATGCACAAGGGCAAAGGCATGGTGCGCGAAGTGTTCCGCACCCGCAATATGCGCGACTTGGTCGGTAATGCAGGCATTGCACATGTCCGCTATCCGACTGCAGGCAATGCGGGCAGCAGCGCAGAAGCCCAGCCGTTTTATGTCAGCTCCCCATTCGGCATTGTTTTGGCACACAATGGTAATCTGACCAATACCGAAGAGCTCTATGAAAACGTATGCAACAAACACCTGCGCCACGTTAATACCAGCTCCGATTCTGAAGTCCTACTCAATGTATTCGCGCACGAATTACGCCGCGAAGTCTCTAAAAATACAGCCCCTTATCAACTTACCATCGACAATATTTTCAACGCCGTTTCCGAAGTACACCGTTTGGTGCGTGGCGCATACGGTGTCGTAGCCATGATTGCCGGATATGGCATGCTGGCTTTCCGGGATCCTTTCGGTATCCGTCCGTTGGTTTTGGGTTCGCAAATTGACGAATCCGGCAAAAAATCTTATGCCATTGCCTCCGAATCCGTTGCCTTTAATGCACTTGCCTATGATTTGGAACGCGATATCCAGCCGGGAGAAGCCGTATTTATTGGTTTTGATGGCACGATTATTTCCCGTCAATGCAGCGATAAAGCCAAATTAAGCCCTTGTCTTTTTGAATATGTTTATTTTGCCCGCCCGGACTCCGTCATCGATGGCGTTTCCGTTTATCAGTCCCGTATGGATATGGGCGTATCTTTGGCAGAAAAAATCAAACGCGAGTTGCCTGTCGATGATATCGATGTCGTGATGCCGATTCCTGATACCAGCCGACCCAGCGCGATGGAACTTGCCGTCCATCTCGAAAAACCATATCGCGAAGGTCTGATTAAAAACCGCTATATCGGCCGCACTTTCATCATGCCCGGACAAGCAACGCGTAAAAAATCAGTACGCCAAAAACTCAGTCCGATGGAAACCGAGTTTAACGGCAAAAGCGTTTTGTTGGTGGATGATTCCATTGTGCGCGGTACGACCAGCCGTGAAATCGTTGAAATGGTACGCGCGGCAGGTGCACGCAAAGTCTACATTGCTTCCGCTGCTCCCGAAGTGCGTTATCCGAATGTGTACGGTATCGATATGCCGACCCGTGAAGAACTGATTGCAAACGGCCGCAGCGCGGCAGAAATCGCAGCCGAGATTGGCGCGGATGGCATCGTCTTCCAAAACTTAGAAGACTTGGAAGCAGTAGTCAAAGCACTCAATCCAAAAATCGAATCCTTTGATTCTTCATGCTTTAATGGTGTTTATCAAACCGGCGATATCGACGAAGCGTATCTAAACCGTCTCTCTACCGAAAAATCAGGTTGTGGCGGTTTGAAAATTCATCCAAGCAAAATGGAACACAGCATCAGTATCAGCGATAGTGATGATGATGAAGAATAAAGTAAATTGACTTACAATAAAGGCCGTCTGAAAATTAATGTTCAGACGGCCTTTAATTATGTTATAGACACATTATGAGTACCGAAACCAAAAATTACATCACACCTACCGGTTGGCAGGCATTGAAAGACGAACTTTATCATCTGGTCAACAAAGAACGCCCAGAAATCGTCCAAATCGTTAACTGGGCGGCAAGCAATGGCGACCGCAGCGAAAATGGCGACTATCTTTACGGCAAACGCCGTATGCGCGAAATCGACCGCCGTATCCGCTTCCTAACCAAACGCTTGGAAGCCGCCGTTGTCGTCGATCCAGAAGCGCGCGAAGCCACGGACCAGATTTTTTTCAGCGCCACCGTTGGTTTATTGCGCGGAGACGGTCGTGAACAAACCGTCAAAATCGTCGGCGTAGATGAAATCGATACTGCTAAAAACAAAATCTCATGGATTTCCCCTTTGGCGCGCAGCCTGATTAAAGCACGCGAAGGCGATGAAGTTGTCTTGAATACACCGGAAGGGCGTGAGGTTATAGAGATTCTGTCGGTGGAATATATTAAGATTGACTGATTATGCGTGAATAAAAACTATAAAGGCCGTCTGAAAAATATATTTTCAGACGGCCATCTACACTTTTAAGATTTTCCGGCTTTATCCCCGATTTTGCTTTCTTTGCCTTGAATCAGGTTTTGAATATTGCTTTTATGGCGGTACAACACCAATGCTGCAATGAATACGGTTGCCCATGCCCAAGAGGCGTGTGGCATCATGAAGAAGGCGAAGATTGGGGCACAGACGGTGGCGACCAGTGCAGCGAGGGAGGATACTTTGAAACCGAATGCCATGACCAGCCAAATTAAGGCACAGAGCAGGGCGGTTGCAGGGGAGAGGGCGAGCAAGACACCCAATGCGGTGGCTACGCCTTTGCCGCCTTTAAAATTGAAAAATATTGGCCACATATGACCGACCAATGCGGCAATGGCGACCAGGGCTATCGTTGCATCCGATAAATCTAAAGCATCTTGCAGACAGCGTGCCAAGATGACGGCAACCAAGCCTTTTACTGCATCGCCGAGCAAGGTCAGTGCGGCCGCTTTTTTCTTACCGCTGCGCAAGACGTTGGTGGCACCGGGGTTGCCGGAGCCGTAAGTGCGCGGATCGTCCATGCCGTAATATTTTGATACGATGACGGCAAAAGACAGGGAGCCGATAAGATAGGCGGCAATAATGGCGAGTACATTGAACATTTTGGGTGCTTTACTTAAAATGGGAACGGTTATTCTATCAAAAAAACGGACAGGCAAATGGATAAAATCTTTTTGTACGGCATGAAGGCCGATACTTTAATCGGCGTATATGATTGGGAACGCGAGCGTAAACAGACTTTGATTTTGGATTTGGAAATCAGTGTTCCCGAGCGTACCGGCACGAGCGACGATATCGGCGATACCATCCATTATGGCGAAGTATGCGAAGTCGTACGCCGCAGCCTTGCCGAACAGGATTTTTTACTGCTGGAAGCTTTGGCGGAATATATCGCCCAATTGATTTTAAATGATTTTGGTGCGGCCAAAGTGCGCGTCCGTATTGTGAAACCGGGTATCTTGCCCGATGTGGCGCAGGTCGGTATTGAAATTGAACGCGCTCGGGAATAAGGCTTATCTATGCCGTCTGAAAAAGGATTTCAGACGGCCTTTAATATTTTAATAATTTGGAAATGAGGTAAAAAATGGATTTGAAAGAAACTAAATTAAGCAGTGAGCCAATCTACGAAGGTTCTTTTGTTACCATCAGCCGCGATCGGGTGCGCCTGCCCAACGGCAACGAAAGCCAACGGGTTGTGATCCGCCATCCGGGTGCTGCGTGTGTATTGGCGGAAACGGAAGACGGCAAAGTTGTTTTGGTGCGCCAATGGCGTTATGCAGCCGATCAGGCGACGTTGGAATTGCCTGCGGGTAAATTGGATATTGCAGGCGAAGATCCTGCCGAATGCGCTTTGCGTGAGTTGGCGGAAGAAACGCCATATGTCGCCGACAGTGTCAAACTGTTGTACTCCTTTTATACCGCAGTCGGTTTTTGTGATGAAAAAATGTATCTTTACCAAGCGCAAGGCGTGCGTTTGGGCAGCGAGTTGAGCAACGATGAGGATGAAATTACAGAAACTGTCCTGATGAGCAAGGACGAGGTGCGTAATGCATTGGTAAACGATGAAATCAAAGATGGTAAGACTTTGATTGGTTTGCAGTATTGGTTGACTCAGAATTGAGATGTTAAGTAGAAAATCCTTGATGGATTTCTGAATACTTGAGCCTGATATTTGATAATAAGGTTTTCATACAAACAAGGCCGTCTGAAAAAGCTTTCAGACGGCCTTGTTTTATTTTGTAGCTGTATTTTAGCCTAATAAAGCCGGTGCAAACCGTGTGATCGTATCGCGTAAAACGATGAGTTTGCCGTGGAAGAAATGGGACGAGCCGGCAATGGTTACAACCGGCAGGCCTTGTGGTTCTGCCCATGTCAGGGCTTTGTTGATTTCAACGACTTCGTCTTCCGCGCCATGAATCATCAATGTTTTGGCGACGTTGGGAACGTCTGATGGTTCCGGGCGGTCGGTGTAGTGATGGACGGCGGCGCCCATCAGCAACAGCAAATCAGGCGTGCGTTCTTGGGCGGCAAAGGTGGAAACGTAGCCGCCGAATGAGAAACCGGCCAGAACGAATTGCGGTGCATCAGGATGTTGCGCTCGGGCGTAGTCGATAACGGCAATGCAGTCTTGCGTTTCGCCGCGGCCGTAGTCGTGTTCGCCTTCGCTATTGCCTACGCCGCGCAAATTGGGCAGGTAGCAATGAAAACCGAGTTGGCTGAGGGCTTTGGCGGCGGTTTGGATGACCTTGTTGGTGTTGGTGCCGCCTTGCAGGGGATTGGGGTGGTTGATGACGGCAACGCCGCGGGCGGATTCTTGTGTGCTTGGCAGGTAGATGGTTTCCAGTAAACCGGCCGGACCGGGGATTTGAATGATGTCGGGTTTGAGCATGAGTGTGTCCTTGTTTGTTTTTTCAGACGGCCTGAAACGGTTTACAGATAAAAATTCTTGCCGTTGTTTTGATTGTTGGCTTTCAAATCAACAAGCATCCGTTTGAAGTCCAAGCCGTATTTTTCGCTTAATTTTTCGGCGCGTTTTTTTAAGTTGTCGATATTTTGTTCTTTAGGGCTGCTTTGGAATGCCATGACTGCTACGTTGCCGTGGCTTTCGGCAGGCAGCTCGAGTACGCGGCCGTCAAAGACGTTGAGCAGGCGTTCGACAAAGCGTTGATAACGCTGGTCGCCGCTCCACCAGTTGGTAACAAATACGCCATCGGGAGAGAGGGCATTGCGGCAGTCTTGGAAGAAAGGCTCTTCTACCAAAGCATCGATAATCTGTTCGCCGTCAAAACCATCTACCAAAATTACATCGGTATTGTGGCGGAACACTTTAATATATTCCGCGCCATCCGCCTCGATAATTTCAAAATTTTCACCTTCGTGCGGCAATTCAAACAGGCTGCGCGCCACGGCGATGACTTGCGGATTGATGTCCACAGCGGTTTGCTTGGTGTGGGGCAGATAGCTGTCTATCCAACGGGCAAACGAGCCACCGCCCAAGCCGATTTGGGTGATGTGTTTGGGCGGGGTTTCTGCAAACAGCAGCCAACCCATCATGGCGCGGCTGTACGACAACACCAGCTCGGACGGATGATCGACATTCATAGAGCTTTGAATGGTGTCGCTGCCCAAGTGCAGGGAACGGATATTGCCTTCTTCAGAAATACCGACTTCGGGCAGATGGGATTTGGCTGGGCGCAGGCGGCGGTAAGGATGGCGGGGTGGCATGGGTGCAGACGAAAGATGTAAAAGGCGTTATTTTAACAGAAACCATGATGTTTTGTGCTGGGGCGGTTTTCAGACGGCCTTTGAGCGTGTTAGATTGGAAAATAAGGCAGGTATTTAATTTTCTTTAAAATCATTGGTTTTTATAATTTCGTGAGTAACTTTGTTTTAAAATGCTTGCCAAGATGGGAACTTATCGGCATAATGCCGACTTCCTTGCCGGTATAGCTCAGTTGGTAGAGCACCTGACTTGTAATCAGGGGGTCCCGAGTTCGACTCTTGGTGCCGGCACCAGTTAAAGACTGATGGTGCCACAAGGCATTTCAGTAAGCCGGTATAGCTCAGTTGGTAGAGCACCTGACTTGTAATCAGGGGGTCCCGAGTTCGACTCTTGGTGCCGGCACCAATTAAAAGCCCGATTGTGAAAGCAGTCGGGCTTTTTGCTTATGCTTTGATATTTTAAAAGCAGACCTTATAATACCGCGTTTCCATTACAACAAAGGGCTGCCCGTCGGGCGGAACACACAAAACACCATGATTACCGTAAACACTTTGCAAAAAATGAAAGCAGAGGGCGAGAAAATCGCCATGCTGACCGCTTATGAATCCAGCTTTGCCGCGCTGATGGACAATGCCGGAGTAGATGTACTGCTGGTCGGTGATTCTTTGGGTATGGCGGTGCAAGGCCGTCAGTCCACTTTGCCGGTGAGCTTGCAGGATATGTGCTACCACACTGAATGCGTGGCTCGCGGTACTAAAAATGCCATGATTGTCAGCGACTTGCCGTTTGGTGCTTATCAGCAGAGCAAAGAGCAGGCATTTGCGGCGGCGGCTGAGTTGATGGCGGCCGGCGCGCATATGGTCAAGCTCGAAGGCGGTGTCTGGATGGCGGAGACCACTGAATTTCTGCAAATGCGCGGTATCCCTGTTTGCGCCCACATCGGCCTGACTCCGCAATCCGTGTTTGCATTCGGCGGCTATAAAGTTCAAGGCCGAGGCGACAAGGCGGAAGCGTTGCTCAACGACGCTAAAGCGCATGATGCGGCAGGTGCGGCAATCGTATTGATGGAATGCGTTCCTGCGGAATTGGCGAAAAAAGTGACCGAGACCGTTTCTTGCCCGACCATCGGCATTGGCGCAGGCGTGGATTGCGACGGTCAGGTTTTGGTGATGCACGATATGCTCGGCATTTTCCCAGGTAAAACCGCCAAATTCGTGAAGAACTTTATGCAGGGCAAAGACAGCGTTCAAGCTGCGGTCAAAGCCTATGTGGACGAAGTCAAAGCAAAAACGTTCCCATCTGTCGAACATACGTTTGCCGGATAAAATAAAAACCAGGCCGTCTGAAACTTATTTCAGACGGCCTTTTCGATGAATAAAAGCGTATAATCGGCGCGTGATTCCCGTTGATGAAACAGCGGAAAAAATAAAGGATTTTTCAAACCATGCAAATTATTCATACGATTAAAGAATTGCGCGAGTGGCGCAAAACTGCCGGAAAAGTGGCATTTGTACCGACCATGGGCAATCTGCACGAAGGCCATCTTGCGCTGGTGCGCGAAGCAAAAAAACGTGCCGATAACGTTGTGGTCAGTATTTTTGTCAACCGCCTGCAATTCGGACAAGGCGAGGATTTCGACAAATATCCGCGCACTTTGCAACAAGATGCCGACAAATTGACAGGCGAGGGCGTTGCCGTCGTGTTCGCGCCTGATGAAAAAGAGCTGTATCCGAATGTAGAACAGCGTTTCAATGTCGAGCCTCCGCACCTGCAAAATGAATTGTGCGGCAAATTCCGTCCGGGCCATTTCCGCGGCGTTGCGACCGTTGTGACTAAGTTGTTCAACATTGTTCAACCCGATACCGCCTGTTTCGGCAAAAAAGACTATCAGCAGCTGGCGATTATCAAAGGCTTTGTCGAAGACTTGAATTTCAATATCGAAATCGTTCCTGTCGATACCGGTCGCGCTTCAGACGGCCTGGCACTTTCCAGTCGCAACCAATATTTGAGCGAAGCAGAACGCGCAGAAGCGCCCCGTCTCTATCAAGAGTTACAAAACATTGCCGCCGCCTTGAAAAACGGCAATCTGGATTACGCCCAGCTTGAAGCCGAATGTATCCGCCGTTTGACCGATGCCGGCTGGGTGGTTGATTACGTTGAAATCCGCCATGCACACAGTTTGGCAGTGGCTCATGTTGGCGATAAAGAATTGGTGGTGCTTGCTGCCGCACGTTTGGGTACCACGCGCCTGATTGATAATTTGGAAGTAGCTTTGGCTTAAAACCAAGCTGCTGTTAAAGGCCGTCTGAAACCTGTTTTTCAGACGGCCTTTTGTTACAATAACGCTTTTGCGTTTCTAAGGCTTTTCCATGTCCAAACCCACCGTTTCCCCGATGATGCAGCAGTATCTCGCCATCAAATCGCAACACGCCGACAAGCTGGTGTTTTACCGCATGGGCGATTTTTACGAGTTGTTTTTGGATGACGCAGTGGAGGCGGCAAAGCTGTTGGACATTACCCTGACCACGCGCGGGCAGATGGACGGCGTGCCGATTAAGATGGCGGGTGTGCCGTTTCATGCGGCGGAGCAGTATCTGGCGCGGCTGGTGAAGATGGGCAAAAGCGTGGCGGTGTGCGAGCAGGTGGGCGAAGTCGGCGCGGGCAAAGGACCGGTGGAGCGCAAAGTCGTGCGCATCGTTACGCCCGGCACGCTGACCGACGCGGCATTTTTGGAAGACAAGGAAACCAACCGCATCGCGGCGGTGAACGCGGATAAAAAACACATCGCCATCGCGTGGGCATCTTTGCAAAGCGGCGAATTCAAAACCAAGCTGACGACGGCGGACAAACTCGCCGACGAGCTGGCGCGTTTGCAGGCGGCGGAAATCCTGTTGCCCGAAGGCAAAAGCCTGCCTAATGGTTTTCAGACGACCTCTGCCAACATCACGCGCCTGAACTCATGGCAGTTTGCCGCCGACGCGGGCGCGAAATTATTGACCGAATATTTCGGCTGCCAAGACCTGCACGGCTTCGGTTTGGACGGCAAGGAACACGAAGCCGCTGTCGGTGCGGCGGGCGCGCTGTTGAACTACATCCGCCTGACGCAAAACCTGATGCCGCAACACTTAGACGGCATTTCGCTCGAAACCGACAGCCAATATATCGGCATGGACGCCGCCACGCGCCGCAATCTCGAAATCACGCAAACCCTCTCCGGCAAAAAATCGCCGACCCTGTTTTCCATACTCGACGGCTGCGCCACCCACATGGGCAGCCGCCTCTTGGCACTCTGGCTGCACCACCCCTTACGCAGCCGCGTCCATATCCGCGCCCGCCAAGAAGCCGTTGCCGCGCTGGGTTCGCAATACGAAACCCTGCAAGGCCGTCTGAAAAACATCGCAGACATCGAACGCATCGCCGCCCGCATCGCCGTCGGCAACGCCCGTCCGCGCGACCTCGCCGCCCTGCGCGACAGCCTGTTTGCCCTATCCGAAATCGAATTATCCGCCGAGGGTAGCAGCCTGTTGGAAACCCTCAAAGCCGTTTTCCCCGAAACCCTGCCCGTTGCCGAAACCCTCAAAGCCGCCGTAATGCCCGAACCCGCCGTCTGGCTTAAAGACGGCGGCGTCATCAACCAAGGCTATTGCGCAGAACTCGACGAACTGCGCCACATCCAAAACCACGGCGACGAATTCCTGCTCGACCTCGAAGCGCGCGAACGCGAACGCACCGGCCTCTCCACCCTCAAAGTCGAGTTCAACCGCGTCCACGGCTTCTACATCGAGCTATCCAAAGTCCAGGCCGAACAAGCCCCCTCCGACTACCAACGCCGCCAGACCCTGAAAAACGCCGAACGCTTCATCACCCCCGAACTCAAAACCTTCGAAGACAAAGTCCTGACCGCGCAAGAGCAGGCATTGGCATTGGAAAAACGCCTGTTTGAAGCCCTCCTCAAAGACATTCAGACGACCCTTCCCCAGCTTCAAAAAGCCGCCAAAGCCGCCGCCGCCCTCGACGTACTCTCCACCTTCGCCGCGATTGCGGCCGAACGCGGTTTCGTCTGTCCCGAGTTCGCCGACTATCCGGTCATCCATATCGAAAACGGCCGCCATCCCGTCGTCGAGCAACAAGTGCGCCACTTCACCGCCAATCACACCCGCCTCGACCACAAACACCGCCTCATGCTCCTGACCGGCCCCAACATGGGCGGCAAATCCACCTACATGCGCCAAGTCGCCCATATTGTCCTCATGGCGCACACCGGCAGCTTCGTGCCTGCCGATTCAGCCCAAATCGGCCCTATCGACCAAATCTTTACCCGTATCGGCGCATCGGATGATTTAGCCTCCAACCGCTCCACCTTCATGGTTGAAATGAGCGAAACCGCCTACATCCTCCACCACGCCACCGACCAATCCCTCGTCCTTATGGACGAAGTTGGTCGCGGCACTTCGACTTTTGACGGCCTCGCCCTTGCCCAAGCCATTGCCGAACACCTGCTGCAAAAAAATAAATCCTTCAGCCTCTTCGCCACCCACTATTTCGAGCTGACCAAACTGCCCGAAGCCCACGCAACAGCAGTCAATATGCACCTCTCCGCACTTGAACAAGGACAGGACATCGTCTTCCTCCACCACATCGAACCCGGCCCCGCCAGCAAAAGCTACGGTATCGCCGTTGCCAAACTCGCCGGCCTGCCCAACCGCGCATTGAAGGCGGCTCAAAAGCATTTAAACGATTTGGAAAACCAAGCCGCCGCCAACCGTCCGCAGTTGGATATTTTCAGCGCCATGCCGTCTGAAAATAGGGAAGATGAGGAAGGGAAAGAACAAGAAGTTGAGCCTGTCGATAATTTGCAGACCAATGAATTGGCTGAAGCTTTGGCGCAAATTCAGCCCGACAACCTTACGCCGCGCGAAGCCTTGGATGCCTTGTATCGCTTGAAAGATATCTGCAATAAGGCGTCGTAAATAACGTAAAGGCCGTCTGAAACAGGAGAAACATATAATGAGTTTTGCTGACATTACCGTGGTTAGTATTACCGGCGCAGATTCTTATACCGAGGGCACGATGTATGCCATTATCCGCAGCTGCGCCGAATTGCCCGGAAGCCGTGGATTGCTGATCAGCCCGAGTTGTCCGCAAGGTTTGCCGGAAAATATCCGACATCAGCCTTGCCGGAAATTCGGTTATTTAGAATACAATCTGTTTGTTTTGTACCAACTGATGTATTACATCGATACTGATTATTGTTTGATCGTTCAAAATGACGGCTGGGTGTTGAACGGTCAAAACTGGCAGGATGCCTATCGGGAATATGATTATATCGGCGCACCTTTGCCGATTTTGTTGGAAACCGAAGCAGACGGGCAGTTTTTCCTGAAAGGAACCGACCAATATTTGGCTAAACAACATCTGATTCAGACTTCTCCGAATTTGGACGAGCCGCAGAACGGCGGTTTCAGCCTGCGCAGCAAGCGGCTTTTAACCATGCCGCGACAACTGGGTTTAAATGTAGAAATCCGACCGCCTTTGCCGCCGAAAGACGAGAAAATTGCCGATATGGAATGGCTGGTACGGCTGCACCACGAGGATATGTTTTTGACGGCGCAACACCGTTATAGATTGCAGGACTTAGGTTTGAAATTTGCGCCTCCGAATATTGCTACGCAATTTTCTTCAGAAGTACCGTTTATCAATCGAATGAGGAATGTCCCTTTAGAGCGCGTCTTTGGGGCGCACTGGATGGGAAGTGTGGTCTTGACCGGCTGCAACCGTATCCGTTTTACCCAATTAAATGGTGATGAGTTGGAAACATTCTCCCGTTTTTTTAGAAATTTGGGTTATGAATTAGAATAAATGAAGGCCGTCTGAAAGTTCAGACGGCCTTTTTTAATGGTTGTTAATGATGATGGTGGGCATGGCGTGCGGCTGCGCGTTTGGTGCCGACAGGCACAATCAGCGTTGCGTAAGTATTATCTTTCTGACATACGCTTTTATCGCCGTAATCGGTCTCGTTCACGACTTTGATTTTCCACAAACCGTCAATCAGCGTAATCACATTGACCACGCCGTTTTTATCGGTTTTGCCGGAGAAGCCTTGAGGCTCGCGGTGGTCATGGGTTGATTCCAAGTCCATTTCCGCCAAAGTGTCCGAGCTGGCGGTAACGGTGGCTTTAACCAAAGGCTCGCCTTTGTACAGGACTTTGACCGGCAAAATACCGCCGGCTTTGACTTCGTTCGGATTTTTCAGCGGAACCAGTTCCAGCTCTTGGCCGATAGGGCGGGTCAATACAGCTTCATCAACTGCGCCGTTGCCCACTTGGACAAAGCTCTTGCCGAACATTTGCGATTGTTCGCAATAGGTGGCACCGGCCAGCTGTTTCAAGGTTTGCTGTTTCCAGCCGTCTTGGTTTTTCGACCAGAAAGTCGGTTGGTAGGTCGCGCTGACCCAGTAGGAGCCTGCGGGCAGGGCGGCTTTGGAAACGTATTGATAGTTTTCGCCCTTATTCACCAAATCAACGGTTTTCTTTGAGCTGTCGGTCAATTGCAGCGGTTTGAAAATATGCACGCGGTCGTCGGCGATTTTTTCGACATTGGGGAAGTCATGGCTGTAACCCAAATCCGCATGCAGGATTTGGCCGGCAGGCTGATGTGTCGGTGCGGCCACCCAAACATCGTGTGCCTGTGCCACTGCGCCCAATCCCAGCAATCCTAAAAGCATCCATTGTTTCATAGTTTCTACACTCCATCTTTCGATTATTGAATAAAACGCCTAATGATTCGGCGAATACGAACGGTACTCTTTTTTATTAACTTTGTAAATAATATGGTTTAGATTTTATAGTTATAAATAATTATTTTTTGATTTCAGACGGCCTCGGTTTATATAACCAAAACTGATAAACCCAAAAGCAAACATTATTTCCCGTTTGCCTCCGATCCCGATAAAGTATCGCCATACTTTTAATAGGAGCCGACCATGAATATCCGTACCCTTTCTTTTGCCGCATTGACCGCCGCGCTGGCGTTGAGTGCCTGCTCTCCCAAAAACGAACAATCTGCCGACAATGCCGCTTCCGCAGGCAAGGGCGGTAATGTGAAGCTGTTGAACGTCTCTTATGATGTCGCACGAGATTTTTATAAAGAATACAATCCTTTGTTTGTTAAAGAATATGCTGCGAAAAACGGCGGTGCAACGGTTGAAGTCCAACAGTCGCACGGCGGCTCCAGCAAGCAGGCTTTGGCTGTCGCCAATGGTTTGGCTGCCGATGTGGTGACCATGAACCAGACTTCCGATATCGAGCTTTTGGTGAAAAAAGGTTTGGTCAAAGCCGATTGGAACACCCGTCTGCCGGACAATGCCGTGCCTTATACCAGTAACGTCGTTTTCTTGGTACGCAAAGGCAATCCAAAACACATCCAAGACTGGGGCGATTTGGCCAAAGACGGCGTGCAAATCGTTTTGGCGAACCCGAAAACCACCGGCAACGGCCGCTACGCCTTTTTGGGTGCGTACGGTTATGGTTTGAAAGTGAATAACGGCGATGAAGGCAAAACCAAAGATTTTGTGGCCGCATTGCTGAAAAACACGCCTGTATTTGAAAACGGCGGTCGCGCGGCAACGACGACCTTCAGTCAACGCAATATCGGCGATGTCTTGGTTACCTTTGAAAATGAGGCCAACTACGTCAGCAAAAAGCTGACCCAAGACCAGTTTGAAATCGTTTATCCGAGCTACACCATTCTTTCCGAAGCACCGGTTGCCGTCGTGGACAGCGTAGTCGACAAAAAAGGCACACGCTCCGCTGCCGAAGCCTATCTGCAAAACCTCTGGAGCGAACCGGCTCAAGAGTTGGCCGCCAATCTTTATCTGCGTCCGCGCAATGCCGAAGTATTGGCGAAACACAAAGCCGATTTCCCTGAGATTGAGACGTTTAATCCGAATGAGAAATTTGGCCCGTGGGAAGAAATCATGAAAAAATTCTTTGCCGACGGCGGATTGTTTGACCAGCTTTCCAGTAAAAAATAAGGCTTAAACATAGAGGCCGTCTGAAACTTCAGACGGCCTTTTGTTACAATAAGCCTTTTTCTTATCCACCTTTTCCCATGTCCCAACGCAAAATCATCCATATCGATATGGACGCATTCTACGCTTCGGTAGAACTACACGAGCAGCCGCACCTGAAAGGGCTGCCTGTCGTTGTGGCGTGGGACGGTACGCGGTCGGTCATTTGTGCCGCTTCTTATGAGGCGCGCAAATTCGGTTTGCACTCAGCCATGTCGGTGGCAACGGCGAAAAGGCTGTGTCCGCAGGCGGTGTTTGTGCAGCCTCATTTCGATTTGTACCGTCAAGTGTCGGCGCAGATTCATGCCGTGTTTCGGCGTTATACCGATTTGATCGAGCCTTTGTCTTTGGACGAAGCCTATTTGGATGTTACCCAAAATTTTGAAAATATCCCGTACGCCAGCGAAGTGGCCAAACGTATTCGTGCTGAAATTTTTGAAGAAACCGGTTTGACAGCCTCCGCGGGTATCGCGCCCAATAAGTTTTTGGCCAAAATCGCTTCTGACTGGCGCAAACCGAACGGGCAGTTTGTGCTGCCGCCGCAAAAAATCATGGCGTTTTTGGAGAGCCTGCCGTTGGGTAAGATTCCCGGTGTCGGCAAAGTTACACTGAAAAAGATGAATGCCCTCGGTATGCAAACCGCCGGCGATTTGCGCCGTTTTGAGCGCGGCGAACTTTTAAACCATTTCGGCCGCTACGGCTACCGCCTTTACGATTTGGCACGCGGTATCGACGAGCGGCCGGTCAAAGCCGAACGCGAACGCCTGCAAATCTCAACCGAAATCACCTTACCCGAAGATTTGTCTTTGGCGCAGGCTTCAAGCCATTTGCCGCACCTCGCCGAAGACCTCTGGCGGCAAATCGAACGCAAAAACGTCGAAGCCAAAGGCGTTACCCTCAAACTCAAAACCCACGATTTCCGCATTATCACGCGTTCGCTGACGTATTCTTCCGTCCTTCCCGATAGCGCCTCGCTGCTTCAGGCAGCGCATACTTTGCTGCAACGCATACCTCCGCAACGTGAAGACGCCTTCCGCCTGATCGGTATCGGCGTGAGCCATTTGCTGCCGAAAAACCAGCAGCAGACGCTTTGGTTATAAAGAAATAGAAAAGCATTCTTTCCGTTTGAAGATAGGGCGCTGGACAATATTGTTCCATAACCATATCGGCAGCCGTTTCAACAGGCCGTCTGAAAATTATTAGGAACAACCAGCCATGTCTTTATTCCGCCCACAACTCTGGAAAATCCCCGAAATCAGCGATGCCGAACGCCGCCAACTGCCTGAGTTGGCAGCCGCTTTGGAGCACCGTTTGCAAGACATTGCCGCACGCTATCCGCAAGCCGTCTTCGCATCCAGCCTTGCGGTTGAGGATATGGTCATTACCGATGCCGTGTGCCGTCTGAAACTGCCCATCCGCATCATCACGCTAAATACGGGCAAACTCAATCCCGAAACCGCCTCGCTGATTGCCGAAACCAATGCGCGTTATCAAACCGAATTGGAAGTGTTTTATCCCAATCGACAAACCGCCGCCGAATTTGAAGCGGAGTTTGGTACGACCGCGATGTACGACAGTGTCGAGTTGCGCCGCCGTTGCTGCCATATCCGCAAAATTGAACCGCTCAACCGCGCTTTGCACAACGCGCCTGCATGGCTGACCGGACAACGCCGCAGCCAGTCCGAAACGCGCAGCGAATTGAATTTTGAAGAGCTGGATACAGGCCGCAACATCGCCAAATTCAATCCTATTTTCGATTGGGAAGAGCAGGATGTTTGGGCATATGCGCACGAGCACCAAGTTCCGCTTAATGCGCTGTATCATCAAGGCTATCCCAGCATTGGGTGCGAACCCTGCACGCGTCCAGTCAAGCTGGGCGAAAATATCCGCGCCGGGCGATGGTGGTGGGAAAGCAAAGACAGTAAGGAATGCGGTTTGCACAAATAATCAAAGGCCGTCTGAAAACGTTTCAGACGGCCTTTTTGACGGTTTAACAAGATGATTTATCAAGTATTTGCTTTTCGTTCAACAAAAGTGGAAAGCAGGGCGGTATCGATGTCCCATTTCCAGATGCCTTGATCCGAGCCGTCCATGCCGCGCAGGAAGAGGTAGCGGATGGCGATTTGGGGCAAGGGCTTGCCGCGCAGGGCATAGTAGCGCGCGATGGCAACGGCGTAGATCAGGGCTTGCAGGTAGTAGTGATGATGCGCCACAGCTTCGTTCATCGCCTGTTGCGTGTAGGCGCTTGCATCGTTGCCCAAATGGTTGGATTTGTAGTCGATTAAAACGACATTGCTGTCTGAATCTTGGCAAACCATATCAATAAAGCCGTTTAAATAGCCTTGCAAATCATGGAAATCAAGCAGTTGCGCGGCTTGGACGCATTCGGGCGGCAGGTTTGCTTCGCTTGAGGCAAACCAACGGCGCAAGTCGTCCAGTTTGAAATCGTCCATGTACAGGGTGAACCCCATTTCGGGCAGGCGTCGGGTCGTCGGAATCTGTGACAGGCTCTCGTTGATTAAAGGCGTAAGGCGGCAGGTATCGAGCATGGTGATTACCGTCGGCAGCCATTTGTCTTCAAAGCTATGGCGTTGCAAAACTTCGGCAATCATTTCGGATTGGCTCTCGGCAGAGGCGGCGAAATCGAGTTTTTCCAGCATTTCATGCAAACATACGCCGGCATTGGTGCCGCGGGGGAAATGGTGGATATCGAGGCCGTCTGAAAGTGGGGGCGGCAGGTTTTCAGACGGCATGGCACGGTCTGCGCTTTCTGCCGGATCGATGGCAGGTTGCAAAGGCTCGTGTTGTTCGTCGGTTGACTTGGTGTGCCGGCTCAAACCGGTAAAGCTGGTGTGGCGGATAAAGTCAAAATCGCGGCGTTTAATGCTATGTGCGCTAAAAGCTTGGTCTTGCTGGCGGCTGTATTGATAGACGGTTTCCGGCGGGGCTTCTTCCGTGAAGGCAAACTCCGTATTTTCAGGCGCGTTTTTGATAAAGCGTTGCCAGTTGGTTTTAAGCATTTCTACAACGTCTGTCGCGCTTTTATAGCTTTGGCTGACGCTCTCGCGGCCGGCATCCGACAAACCTTCGAGCAGATAGGCAAAAGGATTGTTTGGCGTACAGTTTTTGTTGGCGGCGGCGTAGATATTGAGCTGTTCTTCGGCGCGGGTAAGGGCGACATAAAGTAGGCGTAAATCTTCTGCCGTCTTTTCGTCGGCAAGATGGCTTAGTTCTGCTTCCGAGGTTTGCGATTTTGCCAGTAGCTCGGTTTCGTGGCTTTCAGTATGCAGGATTTTCCAGTTTTCTTTGGAATTGTCTTTGGTATCCCACGCGAAGGGGCAGTACACCAAAGGATATTGCAAACCTTTCGACGCGTGCATGGTAACGATTTTGACCAGTTTTTCGTCGCTTTCAAGACGGATGGTTTGCGCGTCTGATGGGAAATGGCCGCTGCGTGCACGGCTGATTTGTTCGTTCAGCCATTTATGCAGGGCGGCAGGGTTGCGGCTTTGACTGTCTTCTTCGGCCAAAAGCTCCAGAATTTGGTAGTAGTTGGTCAGGCTGCGCTCGTTGCCGCCTTTGAGCAGGCGTGTTTCGATGTCATGTAGGGCGGCAAACTGCTGCACGGCGGCAAAAATGCCGCCTTTCCGCCATTTTTCCATGGCTTGGGCAGATGACTCTAGCCATTTCAGCAGCTGGTGTTCGTTATGGTTGAGTTCGTAAATCTCTTTGGCGGTATAGCCGAATAAAACGCCGGTCAAGACAAAGCGCAGCCAGTCGGTTTGCCTTGGGTTGAGCCAAAAGCCGATCAGCGCGGACAGCGAATCTGCCTCGGCGGAATCGAAAACGGACTGGCGCGACAGCAACACGCTTTGGATACGGCGCTGTTTCAGTTTACCGGCAATCATCGCCGCTTCGTTGTTGGTGCGCACCAAAACCGCAATATCGCCGGACTCCAGCGCGCGGCCTTTGAAGTTCAGACGGCCTTCGGCTGCTTCATTGAGCGCAAAGGCAATTTCATCGGCGCAATATTCGGCGGCACGGCCACGCAAAATCTCTTTGTTGGTCTGATCGTCCGTGTTGAGCCAGCGTACTTGGATGGCGGGACGGTGTGGCGACAGCCGGCTTTCGGCGCGGCTGGCGGAGACATCGCTGTAATCGATATTTTCCAAGACGAAGGGGTGTTTTTTTTGTTTGAACAAGGCGCTGATGCCGTTAATCAGCTTGGCATGGCTGCGGTAGTTGACGGCGAGGGTGTAATGCCTGTCCGCATCTTGCGCAGCTTGCAGATAGGCGTAAATGTCCGCACCGCGAAAGCTGTAAATCGCCTGCTTGGGGTCGCCAACGAGAAACAGCGGGCAGCCTTGTTCGATAAAAATTTGGCGGAAAATTTCGTATTGCAGCGGGTCGGTATCTTGGAATTCGTCAATCAGCGCGATTTCCCAGTTTGCCGCCGCCGCTTTTGCCAACGCGTTGCCGTGTTCATTGGTGGTCAATGCCTGATGGACGTCCAGCAGCAAATCGTCAAACACGCGCTCGCGGCGTGATTTTTTTTGTTCGGCAATGGACTGATTGATGTGGGAAAGGAGGTCGAGTTGCAGGCGGATGAAGACCGCTTCTTCCGCGCTTTCCATTGCCTGCAAATCACGACCGAGATTGGCCAAGGCTTGCAGCTGAATAATTTCCGGCATATCGGCATCGGTTTTATATTCTTTTTTCAGTTTGCTGTTGAGCGTGTCGATACTGAAGAGGCTTAATTTTTCTAGCGTTTGTTTGCTCAGGCGGGGCAGACGGTTGGATTCGGCGTTTGTTTTTAAATCGGTAAAAACATTTTCAAAGGTTTTTCTTTTGTAGGTTTGGCCGTTAAGTTTGGGAAAAATTGCCCAAAATGCTTTTTCCAAGTCTTCCAACTGAGCGCAAACTTTTTGCCATGTTTCTTGAAGGTTGGCTTGGGCTTCTTTCAAATCGCCTTCAGACCGTCTGAATTTCAGATAGGGGCGGCCGGTATAGCTTTTGATTTCGGCAAGCATTTCTTCGGGCGTGCATTTCCGGTCAAAAACCAATTGTGCCAATGTGGCATCGGTTGCCACTTTCTGCCGCCAAAAGTCTTGTGCAGGAATCAGCAGCCTCTCGCGCGAGTCGTCCGACAGCTCGACATCCAAAGGTGCGCCGCACAAAAACGCGTAATCGCGCAAGACGCGCTGACAGAAGCCGTGGATGGTGTAAATAGAGGAGTTGTCAAACTGGCTCAGCGCGGCTTTGAGGCGGAGAATCAGGCGATGGCAGCTTTCTTGTCCGTCTTGCTCGCCTAAAGCCAAAGGAATCAAGCGATTGAGAAAGTCATCGGGGGATTTTTTCTCTTTTTCGTAATATTTGTTCAGGCCGTCTGAAATATGTTCCGGCTCGCCGCCCAAAGTTTGGATTTCGTTCAAAACCTGCAACACTTCGTCCAAACGTGCGCGCAAACGGGTTTTCAGTTCTGCCGTCGCCGCTTTGGTAAAGGTAACGACCAGAATTTTCTCGATGTCTTTTTTTTCTAAAACAATCAGTCGGGTAAAGAGCGCGGCAATGCCGTAGGTTTTACCCGTACCGGCAGAAGCTTCGATAAGGTTGGTGCCGTCGATGGAAAGTGTGAGCGCGTCAAAAGGAAGGGCGGAAGACATGGTAGGAACGGAATAATATTAGCGAGGCATTATCATAACAGAGATAGTGTGTTGTTTTGCATTGATGATAAAAATGCCGTCTGAAAACTTTCTGTTTTCAGACGGCATGTCTTAATGGCTATTAAATGACTTCAATAGCGCATCTTAGTAGCGCAAACGGCGTTTGGCGTAGCTTGGTTGGCGAGGACGATAGGTATAACGGTTCGCCGCAGGAGCTTTACTGTCGTCATAGTAGTACGCAACATTATTACCGTTGATGGTCGTATTGTTGACGCTCAAACCGGTTGGAGAGCCGGTAGTAATAACAACATTGTCGCTTTGGATGGTGTTTGCCGTATTGGTTACGTTGGCTTCGTTTTTACCTTTGGCGTTGATGCCGCCGTTTGGTTTGCCTGAAGCGTAGCTGCCGTTGACATTGATGGTCAGATTTTTTTCGTTAACGCTGCTGATCGCGCCGGAAGTATTGACTTTGTTGCCTTCTACTTCAACGGAGTTGTTGGATACCAAGTTGGTACCGTGCAGGTTGACGTCGCCGTTGTTGGCATTGATTTTAATCTCATTGCCGGCCGCTACATTCGCGCCTGCGGCGGTAGAAGAAGCGTTATCGGTTTTGTTGACGCCGACAGAGCCGTTGACGTGAGGAACGGCAACACCGGTTTCAACATTGATTGTCGCGCCAGCGCCGATACCGACATTAACAGCTGTACCTTGGTTGGAGGCAGTATTGGCTGACTCGGTGAAGGTTACGCCGTTGCCTGCGGTAATGTTGACGTTGTTGTTGGCGGTAATGTTGGATGCGATTTCAGCAGAGTCTTTGGCGTTGATGACAACATTGGTCGCATTCATATCGCCTTTGACGGCGGTAGATTCTTTTTTGTTTTCATCAGCGTAGTTGACGTTCAGGTTGGCATTCACATCAACGTTTGAACCATCTTTGGTGTATGCGCCGACAGTCAAAGAAGCGCCGCCTTGTTTACTGCTGCTGTTGCTGGTGTTGTGGGCGGCAGTGTTGTGGTATGAACCTGCATCAATGTTAATCGCACCGGTCACATCGTATTTTGTACCTTCATCAGACACTTTGTCATTTGCCAAAACGATGGCATTGCCTGCGTTGATGGTGGTTACGGTTGCAGTGGATTCATTGTGGGTCGAGGAGTTGCCTTGACCTTGTGCAGTGATTTCACCGCCGATGCCTTTGTTGGTACTGATGCCGGCAGAAACGACCAAACCGCCGCCGTTTTGTTTCACATCGGATTTTGCACCGCTGTGTGCCGCTGCATGGGTAACGTTTTTGGCAGCTTCAACCACATTGCCGGTCGCATTAATCACTGTACCTTCTTGATTAATATTGCCGTTTGCAGTGATGGTGGCGTTGCCGCCGGTGTTGATGTTGGATACATGAGATGTATTCGTTACGGTAGTTGCATCTGTTTTGGTGCTGGTAATGCCGACAGATACGCCGACGCCTGCAACGTTATTTTTTTCGTATGCAGTAGCAGATACGCCCAAATCAGTTACGCGTCCGGATTCGGTCACAGTGTTGCTGCCTTTGGATGCAACAACATTGACGTCATTGGCTGCGGAAATGTTGACAGATTCTTCGCCGTTGACTTGGCTACCGCTGACGGTAACGTTTGAGTTGGAAGACAACTGGGTGTTTTTACCGGTCAAAATGCTGCCGTTCAGGCCGACAGAGTGGGTGTCGGTGTGGGTATCGGTGAATTTAATACCGGCTTTGGCAGTCACGCTGCCGTTTTCTTTATTGGTTTCGGTGCCAGAGTAGCCTTTGATGGAATACTCGTTGACCTGTTTGTTTTCTACCGCTTTGGCAGCATCAATGGTCAAATCGCCTGCGGAAGAAAGTTGCAGTTTTTGTGCCGCAAACAATGCAGAACCGATCACATTGATGTCTTTGTTGGAAACAACGGTCAGGTCGGCATTGGAAACCAAGGTAGAACCGGTTACTTTTTCAATGCTGCTGTTGCTGCTGGTTTTAGAGGTAGTGATATTGAAAATCGTACCTTTACGCGCGCTTTGTGCGGAAGTATCGGTGCTGGTGGCGTTTTTAATATCGACATTGCCTGCTTTGGAGCTGACGAATGTACCGGCTTGGCCTTCAACGGTACTGCCGTAAACGTTGACGCCGTTTTTTGCACCCAAAACTATGTTTGAGTTGGCAGTAATGCTGCTGCCGTGCAGGTTTTCGGTACGGTTGTTTTGAACTTGGCTTTCACCGCCGAACAGGCCGCCCCAGTATTTTTTCTGGTCGTCGAGGCTGTTGGTGTTGATGGTGGTTTGAGTACCCAAGTTGATGTTGTTGACATCGGTAACGACATTGCCGTTTGCCGCAATGCTTGCGCCGTAAGTGCTCAAATCGCCTTCGGAAATCAAACCGATATCACCGGCTGCGGAGATTTTGGTTTGATGGGCGGTAGAGTTTTTGGAAGATTTTGTAGCGATACCGGTTTTCAGGGCAGCAGTTTCATTTTTGAAGCTGACATAAGTCGAGCTGCTGTCGGTTTCGCTGTTGCTGCTTAATACGATTCCTTGTTGGGCGGCAATGCGTGCATCAGCAGCCGAGTTCAGTTCGGTCGCATCCAATTGAACTTTGCCGGTGGTGGCAATATTGACAGAACCGGCATTGATTTTGGTTTGATGCAGGCTTTCGTCAGCAGAGGAGCTCAGGTTGTTGTTGTACCAAAGGCCTTTGCTTTGAGTGTGGTCGGATTCTGTACGGTTGGTGGTTTTTACCGCGTTAGAATTGATATTGCCTGTGGCAGAAGCAGTCAGCGCGCCGGCATTGATGTTGGCTGCGCTCAGGTTGAGGCTGCCGCTATTGTTCAAAGTCAATGACTCGGATGCATTGATATTGCTGGCGGTAAAGGTTTCCGTTTTGTTGCGGTCCGAACGGAAGTGCTGAACATTTTGCGCCTCTTTGCCGCTGGAAGATTTGTTGGCAGAATGGCTGGTAACCGTGCCTTTGATGTCGGTATCGCGGGCAAACAATTCCATTTGTGCGCCGGTCAGATTGGCGGACTGGATGCTCAGGTTGCCTTTGCTGTCGATATTCAGGTAGCGGGTACCGGTAATGGCGGCATTTTGAATGTTTTGTTTGGCGCGTTTGTCGGTCGCGTGGATGCGGATGGTACCGGCGCGCATACTGCCGAAAATATGACCGTCAAGCACCGGCGCATTTGAAGCAGCGTCCAATGCTTCGATTTGTGCGGTTTTGTAGTCGAAGTTGCTTTTGCCTGAAGAAACATTGATGGCGTCGGCGGCATTAACGTTGGCTGATTTGCCGACAACCACTTGCGGCGCGAGCAGGTCAACCACGCGGTTGCCGCTCAAATTGCCGTTTACTTGCAGTTGTTTGCCATTGTCGCTGATATTGAAAGATTTCAACGCGCCGTCTGAAACGGTTGGCGTACCGACAACCAAGGATGCGCGGTTGGCATTCAGGATACTGCCGCCGTTGTGGGTAATGCCGTTAGGGTTTGCCAAAACATAGTCTGCGGCAATACCGAAGATCTCTTGCTGACCCAAGATCAGGGAAGGGTTTTTGCTGACCACTTCATTCAAGATCACAGATGCGGCCTGACCTTGGAAGTTTTTGTTGGCAGACAGGTTTCCGGCCAGTTGGGATTTACCGGCAGACAGGGCGTTATTCAAAACGGCACCGTGTTGGGAAACGTTGTACTTGTTATATTGGTTGTGAGAAAGACCTTGAGCCGTCGGTGCGGCAATGTTGACGATGTCAACATTGTGTTGCTGCTGTACCGAAGTTTGGCCGATGGCTTCGATATTGGCGGCTACCGCTGCATTTCCCAGGAATGCAAAGCACACGGCGACAGTTACTTTGCCGGAAGCTGAGAGCTTAGGCTGATATAAAGTGTCGATTTTCATGGATTTTAATCCTTATTTATCGTGATGGAGATTGAATCAGAAATCCCATATCGGGTATTGGATTTCTGTTGAGGAAATTTTTGAATGTATTAACATTGTTATGAATTTTTTTACAATCATACCACCAGTATGGCCTTGTGTGCACTATTTCAAATGCAAATAAAAACCGCCCATCTCATTGATATTAATGGAAAATTAATAACGGTAAGATAGGCGGTTTATATATTGGATAAAAGGATATATATTTACATAACTTTAAAATGGAATGCGTAAAGAAACAGTCACATGATCCTGTTTTTCGCTGTTTGATTGGTTGGGCATGCGCGCAAAACCTTTGCCGTAGTCGGCAGAAAGCTGCCATTTGTCCGCCTTGCCCAAATTCAAACCTGCCACTAAGCCCATGGCACGTTGCGAACCTTCGTTATTGTTTTTGGCAACGCCGATGTCTGCGCCCAGATAAGGCTCGATATAGATGCCGTGGGGCGTATTGCGGCGGAAATAAACGGTATTGCTCAACAAGACTGCGCTGTTTGCGCTCAAAGAAGTTGAACGGAAACCGCGTACATTTTGATAACCGACGATGTCCATTTCTTTGGCGGCAAACAAATCATGCGGGCTATATTGGGCGTCTATTTGGTGATGGTTGCGCACGATCCATTTACCCAATGGACGGTTTTGAATCAAATTGCTCTGCAAGGATACAGAGGTATAACGCTTGTCGAATGGCGTGTGTTCGGTATTTTTCGCAAATCCTTGTTCCACGCCGATATTGTTGAGCCAAATGCCGTTTGGCAGGATGGCTGTATGCGATAGGCCGACTTGTGTCGAATAGACTTCCGGGCTTTGCAATTCCAGTTTGCTGTCGGCAAATTTTGCAGTCTGTTTCACATAATCGATGCCGATATAGGCGGAGGTAATATGTTTTTGACTGCGTGAGAATACGCGGTCTGCTTTGATTCCTGCCGCTTTGGATTGGGAGCGGTAGGCATAACGTGTTACGCTGGGCGTTAAGATGCTTTGCGATTGCGACGCGGCGGCGTAAGTGCTGAATGTCCATGCACCATAAGGAACTTGATAGAACATACTGCCGCCGCGACTGTAATGGCTGTCGTGGTTGTTTAGATTGGTATAGCCGTTTAGATAAAGGGAGTCGCTCAATCCCAACGGGCTGCCGACATTCAGGCTGCCGCGCAGTGTCGTGGTATTGGGTTTGTTGCCTTTATTGTCAATGGTGACGCTGCCGCCCCAATGTTTTTCGGCATCGTTGTTGAGTTGGATTGAGGCGGTGCCGTCATCATGCGGATAAACATCGATGCTGACGTTGTTGCCAGCAACATGGTTTGCCTGTTCGATACCTTGGTCGAGGTATTGAATGTTCAGCGGTTTGCCTTGATGATTGGGGAAGAGGGTGTCGACGTTGACTGTACGGGAGCCGCCGGTAATCTCACGGATTTTGCCTTCGATGACTGCTAATTTCAAAACACGCTCAGGCGTGGTTTCAAATTTGATTTGCGTGTGCGGATAGCCTTGAGCGATATATTCGGCAACGATATCCCGGTTCAGTTGGTTGATGTTGTTTTGATTGATGCATTTGGGGAGCTTGGCTTCAATCTTTTTGGAATCGATGAGCGTAATGCCGGAAAGTTCGATACCGGTGTAATCCAAACATTCGGTATTGTTTTCAGACGGCACCTCTTGTGCAACCGTGTCGTTATCTTGTTTTTTCTGTAAATCCCATGCCGACTGCTCGCGTTTTTGGATTTCGACCGAATGAATCTGATCGAGATTGTCGCGGAAGTCTTTGTCGAATTGGTTGGGTACGTTTTTATCGATTTGATTAAGCGGATTCGGTGTATTGGCCGCATAGGCGTTTAGCGCGGAGAGAATCAATACGGGCAGGGGAAGAAGGCGGGATTTGTACATGGTGTCGTAATTTTATAGGGATAATAATTGGGTTTATTTTATCGAAAATAGCTGCTTGGGGCGTATCGGTTTTTATCCTTGTCTGCAATCAGGGTTTATTAAGCAACAATGGGATAAATTTTTATGATAATACCATAAAAATATTAAGGGAATTTAAATAACAAAAACCTGCCTTTGAAAAAGCAGGTTTTTTCAGACGGCCTGTGAGCCGTTAAAGATTTTGCAAACGCTCGACAGAAGGCGCGTAGTAGTAAGCACCTGATACGGCTTTAGACAAATATTTCAGCAGTAAGTCGGTTTTGCCGTCTGCATCGCCGAACATATTGAGCAGCTGAACTTCAATATTGTGCAGCGTGTTGCAATAGGAAGTGAACATCAAACCATGTTCGCCGCTGATTTTGCCGAAGGGCAGGCTGCGGCGGACAATTTTCAAGTCAACGCCGTTTTCTTTGACATTGACGCGGCCGAGATGGGAGTCGGGCAGGCGCACGTCTTCGTTGAATTCATCATTGGTTTCTTTGCTGCGGCCTACGCTGGCTTCTTGTTCGGCAGTAGGGACGGCATCCCATTTTTTTAAATCGTGCAGGTATTTTTGCAGCAAAACATAGCTGCCGCCGGTATCGGGCTTGCCTTCGGGAATAATGGCGACATTGCGCACATTGTCATCGCCCTGCGGATTTTCCGTACCATCGACAAAACCGTCCAAGCCGCGGTCTTCATACAGGCGCAGGCCGTGTTCTTCAGTGGATACGCGGATGCTGTCGCCGAATGCGCCTAAAACAGATTGAGCTAAGGCATAGGCGGCTTTTTGCTCGGTGGCTTGAATGTGGATATAGAGATCGTGTTGGGTGGAGGGGGCGAGGCCGTTGCCCAATTCAGGAAAAGGTTTGATTTCGCTGCCTTCGTCAGTATGGCCGAACGATTGCCATGCGCGGCTGCCAAAGGCAATGGTCAAACCCAAAATATCATTTGGAAAACGGGTTTTCAGTTTGGCCAAGGATTCCAAAGAAAGGCGGCAGGCAGATTTGATGTCTTCGTTGCGGCCGTCTGAAATGTCTGCTTCGATAAAAATACCGGCTTGTGCGTGATCAGGAATAATAGCTGATTGAGGGTGGCTCATGATGATTCCTTTCAAAATATTATGGGTTTTTACGCGGGAGATTATACACTGAAAGTTTCAGACGGCCTAAAATCTGCCTTTTGATTTTTTTAGGGTCGGAAAGTCATGTTTGGTAAGATGTTTTTTGTGAGCGTCATTCTGTTGCAAGTGTTTACATTCGGGCTTGGGCGTTCACTGCAATGGCTGTTTGCGCCTTGGATTGGCAAAGTTGGCAGACGTTGGCTAATGGGTATTTCCTATTTCATTACAAACGGCTTGTTGATCGGCTTGCTGCTGGAGTTGGGGCATATGATGTTCCGCGTGGTGGCGTTTTGGATGGTAATCTTGCTGTTTGTGATGTATGCCGCGTTGGTGACATTTATCCTGTATCTTTTGCTGCGCCGTTTTGTGGCACGCCAACCGCTTTCTCGAAGCCTGCGGCTGTTTGCGCCTTTGTTTGTGGCCGGTTTGCTCGGTTTGGGGATGTATAACGCCTATACGCCCGTGGTCCGCCATCAGACTGTATTCATCAATAAGAAAATGGATAAGCCGCTGCGTATCGGCGTGGCCAGCGATTTGCACTTGGGGATTTTGTTTGGCGCGCGTCAATTGGACAAGTTGACGGACATCATGAAGCGGGAAAAAGTCGACATAGTGTTGCTGCCGGGCGATTTGATGGACGATACCGTCGATGCCTACCTTAAAGAAAACATGAAACCACATTTGCAGAAGCTGACTGCGCCGATGGGCGTTTATGCCACTTTGGGCAATCATGACTGGTTCCGCGATCAGAAGCGTATCAAACATGAATTGGAAGCTGCAGGCTTGACGGTTTTGGCCAATCAGGTTTTGGAAGTGAATGGTGTGTTGCTGGTAGGGCGGAGCGATGATTTGGATCGCAAGCGTCCTAGTGCGGAGCAGCTTTTAGAAGGTCAAAATACCCGATTACCGGTTTTATTGATGGACCACCGTCCTACTTCAATCGAAACCCATGCCCGGCTGCCGATTGATGTGCAGGTCTCCGGCCATGTCCACAACGGCCAAGTTGCACCTGCCAACCTTATCGTCCGTACGCTTTATCGTCTTGCTTACGGTTATGAGGCGATCGGCAACGGCCATTTCTTCACCACTTCGGGCTACGGCTTCTGGGGCATTCCCTTGCGTTTGGGTTCGCAATCAGAAGTGTGGGTTATTGACATCAAGTCAAAGCATTGAAATAGAAATATAAACTTCAGGCCGTCTGAATTTCAGACGGCCTTTTTTATGAAAATTGGGAAAAAATATTGAAATTGGATTATAATCGATGTTAATAAAATCAGCCACCGATATGAGTGGCATCATAACTAGGGAACTCACTATGGGCATTATTAGTCTTGCACTTATCTTCGTATCAATCGCCGCCGTCTTATTGTATTTCAAACAACAGTTGAAAGACCGCAAAAAAGACTGTCGCGAATCCTTTGTCTCTTTGCGCATTGCGCTCGACTGCCGACATCAGGCCGTCCGTCATGTATTGGATGCATACAGCAAACATCTGCAAGAGCAGGGCATTGCATCGGATCGAAACGTTCAGCAGATGTGTGCCGAAGTCGAAACTGCATTGGCGCAAACTGCCAAAACATTTTCCGAGTCCAAAATCAAACATCTGTGTGAAGCCGAAACAGCATTGAATCATGCGTTGAAAAAATTGCAAACTGCCGTCAACGGTCTTTTGAAACAGTATCCTGATGAGCAATTGGCGGGTTTGATGGAAATGCTGGATGCAGCAGAAGCGGAAGTTGCATCAGCACGCCGTACTTACAACCGCAGAGCCGGAAGTTACAACCATCATTTAAACAAGCTGCCCAACCGCCTTGTCGCCAAGCCATTAGGCTTTGACAAGCAGGCAGGATTGGTTCGTTTCACGGAAAATCAAACGCAACGCATGAGCAGCAATATGTTAGCTTAAAAATTAAGCAGTTTGCTGAATAAGTGATACACAAAAGGCCGTCTGAAATATTAATTTCAGACGGCCTTTTGTTTACTGTTAATGAAAAATACTTAGGCTTTGGCCAATTTATTGGGCAAAGCGGATCAGGCTGTCGGCAAGCTTATCGGCTGCAGTTTCGTAACCTTGTGCAGAGAAGTGAACGCCGTCTTTGGCTGCCAAGCCTTGAGCCATCCAGCTTTTCATGCTGCATGCGCCCCCCATTGCATCTTGCCAAGACCAGAACATGATTTTTTCGTCACGGGCAACGCGTTGCTGCATTTGTTGTACTTCGCTGAGCAAGACCGGACGGTTGCCGCAGCTGCCGTAGGCGGTTTTCAAAGATTCCGGAGCGCCGAGGATCAGGATACCTGCGTTGGGCAGGGTGTTTTTGATTTGACGGATGTAATTGCGCCATGTCCGTTCGGTAGAGGAAATATCGAGATTGCCGGAAAAGGCTTCATTGGTACCGTAGGCAAGGATGATTAAATCGGCTTTGGTTTGTGCCAAATCTTCCCACATACCCGGCCGCCATTTTGACCATTGGGATAACTGCGCGCCGTTGATGCCCATGGCGGAAACGGTTACGCCGCGTCCGGGGCGTTCGATATTAATGAAACCGATTTGCCAAGGCATGCTGCTGCTGAGGGTCATCGGCAGGGAAGCGTTGGTATGCAACAGTTGCCAGCCGTTTTGTGTGGCAGGGATTTCGCGGCCGTTGACGGTCAGGGTTTGCTCTGACCAAACCGGTTTGCCGAAAATGGAGATTTGTTGCATATCCATGCTGCCGTCGGCTGCGCTTAAGGTAACGCTGCCGCCATCGGCGCGTGCTTCAATACCGCCGAAAGAAAAATCGCTGTATGATTTGCGGCTGCTGATGGTGTTCCAACCGCTGCCGTTGTAACGGACGGTTGCCATGCGCTGGCCTTTGACGGTGTTGGGATAAACCCAACCGATGCCGCCGTTGCCCCATTGTTGTTGTAAACGGCGGCGCAGGCGGTCGGTGAAATAGTCGCCGGCGGTGTGGGAGTCGCCGACTTGGATAATGCGGAATTTGCCGTCTGAAGTATGGTTGAGCTGTTGCAGTTTGTTCAGCCAGGCAGGGTGGTTGGAGCCGTAGTTGCTTAACAGGCCGTCATTGGTTGCGCAGGCGGTAATAGGGAGTGCGAGAAGCGTGAGGAGTAAGGTTTTATTAAATTTCATGGTTGTGTATCGTGTGTAAAATTAATTTTTTCCATAATTTTTCCGGCCAATAGTTTTTGGCCTTCTGCGGAAAAGTGAATGCCGTCCTTGCTGCGGTAACGGATGATTTTTCCATCTACTTTGACAGAGTCGGCATATTCTTCTGCGCCATTGCTCAACAGTTTGTCGGTAGGCAACCAAATGGCTTGAGGCGACACCGTACCCGACAGGATTTTGTCGAGGTAGCGCATCTGTTCATTGAGCTTGGCTTTTTTCATGTAAGGAATGCCCAGCCAAATGACTTGGACATCATGTGCGGAGGCTGCATCAAGAATACGGCGGACGCGGTTGAGGTATTCTGCCTCCCATTCGGGGGAGGCGAATTTCAGGTATTTTTTACCCATCGGGAAATCCCAAGGGTCGTTTGGGCCTAAGAATACAACCAAAACGCGGATATCGGGTTCTTTTTGCAAAGTTTGTTCGATGGTTTTCGGCCAGTCGAAGAAATTGGGGTAGGACAAACCGGTACTTTGTTTACTGAGGTTGACCGATTGTACGCCATATTCTTGCTTGAGGTGTTTTTGTACGAAAGGTGCAACGCCCTGCATCAGCGAGTCGCCGGCAAAGAAAACTTTGTTGCCTTTTTTCAATACAACCTGCGTTGCCGACTGATCAGCCTGATTGCTTGGCTCGCTGGCTGTGGTATCTGTATTGTTAGTCGCATCGGAAGCAGCAGAGTCTTTTTGATTGTCGGATACTTCAATGTTTTCCGTATTTTCAGACGGCCTTGTTGCTTCAATGCCAGAGTCTTCCGAAGCCAAAGCGTCTTCCGTTTCCAGTGAAGCTTTCAGGCCGTCTGAAAATTCGTAGGCTTTTTGTTGCCAATCCGCACCGATACGCCACCAAGCGTATTCGGATAAAGGCTCAAGCGGACTGTTCTCATGATAGGTCTGCTGCCAATAGGCATTGATGGAGTTTTGGGCAAACCACGTCAGCGCAACCGCACTGAGCAGAATAGAAACAAACAGGGAGATAAAGCGTTTCATGTTCTGCTCCTTAGAAGTTGGCGTAAATAAAGCCGGGAATGCCGGACGGGGCGAAGATGATAATTAGGGCGAGGATAAGCGTGATGGGAATAAACCACAGCCATGCAGGCAGTTTGTCCAAGCCTTTTACCGATGCTTCAAATAAGCGAAGCAAATACGGGTACAGCGAAAGCATCATCGCAAATGTACCCAGCAACATGAGGTCGGTCGGCAGAGGCGCGTTCCAACCTTTGTCATTGGCAAATAATGCGCTGAACAGCATTTCCGTATCGGCAAGCGTTGCGCTGTTGAACACGACAAAAGCGAAACAAACGAAATGGAAGGTAAACAGCCAGGCGAGCGGTTTGCCGATTTTCAGACGGCCTAAGGCATTGCGGCCGACGATTTTGTCGCCGCAGTTAAGGAATACCAAAGCCGCACCGTGCAGCGCGCCCCAAATCAAAAAGCTCCAGCCGTAGCCATGCCAAATGCCGGAAAGCAACATGGCAATCATCAGATTGAGTTGGGTACGTCCGAAGCCTTTTTTGCTGCCGCCCAAAGGAATATAGATATAGTCGCGAATCCAAGTGGACAGGCTGATGTGCCATCTGTCCCAGAAGTCGCGGATGTTGATGGCGCGAAGCGGCGCGGCAAAGTTTTTCGGCAGCTGGAAGCCGAGCAGCATGGCCAAGCCGATGACTAAATCCGAGTAGCCGGAAAAGTCGAAAAAGAGTTGGAAGGTGTAGCCATAAATCGCAGACAACACGCCCCAGCCGTCGAACTGGGCCGGATTTTCAAAAACAGGCGATACCCAGCCTTCTGCCAATACGCCGGCAAGCCACCACTTTTTGGCAATGCCCAATACAATCAGGCCGACCGCCAAAGCCGGATAAATCAGCTGGCGTGCTTGTTTGGTGCGGATTTGCGCCAATGCGCCCGCTTGTTCGCCGTCTATGCTTTTAAAAGCGGCCGCACGGATAATCGGGCCGGATGTGATGGTGGGGAAGAAGCTCAGATGCAGTAGGAGCTCGTGCCATTCAAAACGGTCTCCTTTAGGCTTGCGGTAGCAATACACTAAGTAAGCCAGCGATTGGAAAGTGTAATAAGACAAGCCCAAGGGCAAAAGGATATCGATGACGGCGCTTTGCCCCGTATATTGCTGAATAATCGGGCGGAAAAAGTCGAAATATTTGAAGAAACACAAAACAGTCAATGCCGCCGAAATACCGCAACCCAGCCAAAATTTGCGGATATTCTCGTTTTCAGAAAACATCAGTACGCTGACCAGGTAAACCACAGACGAGTAAACCAAAATCAGCGCGGCAAAAATAGGGTCGATACGGTAAAGCCAGCCTAGCCCGGCAACCAAAAGTAAAACGTTTTGAACTTGCGGCAAACGCGCAAATGCCCAGTACAAGGGCAAAAATACGATAAAGAATACCGCAAACTCAATAGACAGCAACGGCATGACAATTCCTTGATGTGTTTAAACTTTCAAACTTTTCGATTGATTGTTATTTTTTGGCGTTAAGTTTGGCACGGATGACTTCGACTACCGCAGGTAAAATCGAAATCACGATGATTGCCGCCATGACTAAGCCCAGATTGTTTTTGACGACGGGGATATTGGCGAAGAAGTAGCCTGCATAGGAAAACGACAATACCCACAACACCGCGCCGATAATGTTGTAACGGATAAACGTCGCGTAGTGCATATCGCCCATACCGGCGACAAATGGCGCAAACGTCCGCACAATTGGCACAAAGCGGGCAATGATGATGGTTTTGCCGCCGTGTTTTTCATAGAACGCATGGGTTTTTTCCAAATACGAACGGCGGAAAATTTTGGAATCAGGATTGGCAAACAGTTTTTGTCCAAAATATTTGCCAATCATAAAGTTGGCCGCATCGCCTAGAATGGCGGCCGCTAAGAGCAGCAATACCATGACGTGGATGTTCATGCCGCCGATGGCCGCAATACCGCCGGCAGCAAACAGCAGCGAGTCGCCGGGCAAAAATGGCGTTACGACCAAACCGGTTTCGCAGAAAATCACAACAAACAAAATCGCGTAAATCCACGGGCCGTATTGGGAGGAAAGGTGGACAAGGTGTTGGTCGATATGGAGGATGAAATCAATAAGGGTAGAAATCACTAGGGTTCCCCAAATAAAAAGGCCGTCTGAAAAAGAACAGACAAATGTTTCGGCGAGAAGTTCGACATTGTAAAACCAAAGCGGAATAAAACCAATGCCGTAAGCGCGTCAAGATATGTTTAGAAGTGCAGATATGTTGCAGGTATAGGCTTCAGACGGCCTTTATCCTTGATGGTGGACGGCAAAACAACGTAAAATAAAGCCGATTTCAACCTAACCGGTGCGCCTTTGTGAACCAGCTCATCTTCGATTTTGCCAGCCATGATTATCCCGGCTTCGACAAATTTTTGGGAACAGAAAATGCCGAGCTGGTGTATGTGTTGCAGCACAAACATGGGCAATGTATCTATGTTTGGGGCGAAGAGGGCGCAGGTAAAAGCCATCTCTTGCAGGCATGGGTCGCACAGGCGCTCGATGCCGGACGAAATGCCCTCTATATTGATGCCGCCGCCACGCCGCTGACAGAAGCCGCATTGGATGCGGAATATCTTGCCATTGACCAAATCGAAAAGCTTAATAATGAAGAACAGGCTTTACTGTTTGCCATATTCAACCGCTTCCGCAACAGCGGCAAAGGCTTTTTGCTTTTGAGTTCCGAATATACGCCGCAGCAACTCGTTATCCGCGAAGACCTGCGCACACGCATGGCGTATTGCTTGGTTTACGAAGTCAAACCGCTGACCGACCGGGAAAAAATCGATGCGCTCGTCAGCATGGCTGCCGCCCGTCAGGTAACCATCGATCCGGAAATCTTCGAATACCTGCTGAACCATTGGCGGCGCGATATGGACAGCCTGATGCAAATGCTCGATACCCTCGACAACTACGCCGTTATGATGGGCAAGCGCATTACTTTGCCGCTTTTGCGCCAGCTTTTAAAACAACAGGAAACCCAATGAAAAACCTTGCCATTTTCGACCTCGACAATACCTTGATCAATACCGATTCGGATCACTCCTGGCCGCAATACCTGATTAAAAAAGGTATAGTCGATGCGGCTGAAACCGAGGCGCAAAATGAAAAGTTTTACCAAGACTATCAAAACGGTTGTCTTGATATCGATGCCTTCCTCAAATTCCATCTCGCGCCTTTAGCCCGTTTCAGCAAGGAGGAATTGGCTGAGTTTCATCGCGAGTTTATGGCCGAATATATTGTCCCGTATATTTCTCCGATGCAGCGTATGTTGGTGCAAAGCCATCAAATGGCGGGTGACGAAATGTTGGTTATTTCTTCGACCAACGAATTTATCATTACTCCAATCTGTCATCTTTTCGGCATTCACAACATTATCGGTACACAGCTTGAAATCGGCGAAGACGGCCGATATACCGGCAACTATGTCGGTACGCCCAGCCTGAAAGAAGGCAAAATTACCCGATTGAACCAATGGCTTGCCGAGCGTGGCGAGACATTTGAAAGCTACGGTAAAGTTTATTTTTACAGCGACTCCAAAAACGACTTGCCTTTGTTGCGTATTGTGGACGAACCTGTCGCCGTCAATCCGGATGCCGAGCTGGAAAAAGAAGCCAAAGCAAAAGGTTGGCCGATTTTGAATTTCAAATAACGACGAATCAGGCCGTCTGAAATATTTAACCTAATCACAACCCTAATAAGGACTAAAACATGAAAACGACTAAACTCCTCGCCTCAGCCCTGTTGTTTGCCGCTGTATTCGGTACTGCTCAAGCAGCCGATACCGAAACTCTGGAAGCCATGAAAGCGCAAAACGGCAGCGTTAAAACCGTTTTGATGGATGTCTTCACAACACCTGCCGGCGATGTTGACCGCGTAAATATCATTCAATCCAGCGGCAATCCTGAAATGGACGAACGCGCAGTGAAAAGCGTTTCCAAATATCCTTATCCGAAACGCAAAACCGCATCTAAATACCAACACACTGTTACTTTTGAAACCAATGTTGAAGTAATCAACAACTGATTCGGACGCAAGGCCGTCTGAAAAACAGAAGGCGTTTTGATTGGGAAATTCTCTGTCAAAACGCCGTTTTATTTTTTAAACAAGTATAACCAAAATTGCCGTAAAACCACACGCTCCGGTGCTATACTAAAACAAATAAACCGCTTCATCACACATCATGTCTCCCCGTCCAGTTACCATTACTTCCTACAATATGCACAAAGGCATGTCTGCGCTCAACCGCAAAGTGCAAGTCAACCGCATGGCTGACGCGCTGGGTGCATTGGGTTCGGATGTTTTGTTTTTACAAGAAGTCCAAGGACAACATCTCAACAGAAGCCGCCGTACCGACTTTCCCGATGCACCGCATTACGACATCATCGGCGACAGCCTCGATTATCATCGCAGCTACGGCAAAAATGCCGTCTATCCCAAACGACACCACGGCAACGCCATTCTCAGCCGCCTGCCGCTGAAAACGGAAAACAACCTCAACATCAGCGTTAATAAACTCGAACAACGCGGCCTGTTGCATTGTGAGGTCGTACCCGAAGGTTGGGAAGATCCGCTGGTGTGTCTGTGCGTCCACCTCAATCTGCGCGAGCCAGACCGCCTCAAACAATACCGAGCCATCAGCGACTACGTTGGCCGGTACATTCGTCCGGAAAGCCCTTTGATTATTGCCGGCGATTTTAATGACTGGCGGCAGAAATCAGCGCGTGAGCTGGGCAGTGCATTAGATTTGAACGAAGTATTTGTCGATAATACAGGCAAACGCCCCAAAACCTTCCCTTCGCGCCTGCCCATCCTCAGCCTCGACCGCATTTATACGCGCAATCTTGATGTCATCGATTCTGAAATTCACAACAGTAAAGACTGGCAACATTTGTCAGATCATCTGCCATTGAGTGTAACGGTTAGGCCGCATCGTAAAATGAATATGAAATCAGATAGAAAAATGTAAGGCTGAAATTTTTTAAAGCAAAGTACTATTGGCAATGTATCGAAAGAAAAAGTTTTTTCACTCAGATATTTGAGACAAAAACAGGCCGTCTTAAAAGTTTCAGACGGCCTGTTTAAGTTTATAAAAAAGCGCAAACCTTTTTAAATCAAAAATTTGCGCTTCAAATCTGGTGGAGGCGGGGGGAATCGAACCCCCGTCCGAAAGTCCTCTACAGAGCGTTCTACATACTTAGTTGTGTCTATTTAGAATCTCGTCCTCATCATGCCGACCAACAGGCCTTCAGAGAACCAGTTACCTTAAATCTCGTTTCCTGCCAAGTAACCCGACAGAAAACCAGTCAATGTAGAATGACGTTGCGGTAGCTTGCGCTACACAGCCCATTGACCAACTGCTGCAACGGCAGGCCTTAAG
>NZ_JBQCWZ010000010.1:0-59553 GCF_051956895.1 Neisseria sp. P0021.S006 | reverse complement strand
CCAAAGCAATCGGCGTATGGCCGGCTTGTTGGAAACGGCGCAATGCCAATACAGGCAGCAAGTGGCCGATGTGCAGGCTGTCTGCTGTCGGGTCAAAACCGCAATAGAGGGAAATTTTTTGTTCGTTCAACAAAGCGTCTAAGGCTTCGATGTCGGTAGTTTGGGCGATTAAGCCACGCGATTGTAGGTCTTGGATAACTGATTTCATTGAAACTTCCGTTGATTAAAATAGGCTAGATATTGATTTAGCAATTTCATGAATTTAATTATTTCTAAATTTTTGATCTTTTGAACATTATTTATACGGTCAAGTTATGTTTTTTATATAATTTAGCTACGGTCCATTTGTGAAAAATTGTTTCTATGTAATGAAGCTCAGTTAATGCTTGGAATCTTAAAAATCTTATTTTTATTTTGTCAGCTATTTTAGCAGCTTCTTCTAAATGTTTCGGATAGTTAGCGGGAAAATGCTCTCCTGATGGATAAAAACTTTCAGCTTTCTTATTGAAATACCACGCTGATTTTCCATTATCGTCATTGTATCTAGGCTCCCATTCCGGAACTTGTATGTAGCTTCTTAGGTTGATATATTCATTTATAATTTCTTTTAGTTCGGTATCGAAATAGCATGAAATATGACTGGAAAAGCGTGTGCATTGTTTTTTCTCGCTAATATCATTACTTAAAATATCTATATCTACAAAAAATTCACTAGAAACACAACGATGGGAATAAATACTTGAATCTAAGTATAAAATCCTATTTTCTCCAATTCGTTCAATTATTTTCCTAGCATTTTGAATATCTTGTTGAAGTTTGCTTTCAAATACTGGGCGAAGAACCGCAAATAATCCTGCTGACGAACCAATAAAATAAAATATATTTTTTACAATATCTATAAGATTGATATTAGACATTTTCCCTAAACTTTGAAGGAAGGTAGGCTAAGAAAAGCTTAGCCTACCAAATTTGATTTGCATTCTTTATGCTTTCAGACGACCTTACTTACACGTTAAACAAGAAGTGCATCACATCGCCGTCTTGTACGACGTATTCTTTGCCTTCCACACGCATTTTGCCTGCTTCTTTGGCTTTGGCTTCGCCGCCTAAAGCGATGAAGTCTTCGTAGGAGATAACTTGGGCACGGATGAAGCCGCGTTCAAAGTCGGTGTGAATTACGCCGGCGGCTTGTGGCGCAGTGTCGCCTTTGTGGATGGTCCAAGCGCGGACTTCTTTGACACCGGCGGTGAAGTAGGTTTGCAGGCCCAAGAGGTCGTAGCCGGCACGAATCAGGCGGTTCAGGCCCGGTTCTTCCAAGCCCATTTCAGCGAGGAATTCGGCTTTTTCGTCGTCTTCCAATTCAGCGATTTCGCTTTCCATTGCAGCGCATACTGCCACAACCGGCGCGTTTTCTTTTGCAGCCAATTCTTTCAGGCGGTCGAGGTGCGGGTTGTTTTCAAAACCGTCTTCGGAAACGTTGCCGACGTACATGGCGGGTTTGGCAGTCAGCAAGAACAGCGGCTTGAGCATGGCGAGTTCTTCTGCGTCCAAACCGAAGGAGCGTACAGGCTTGCCTTCGTCCAAATGCGGCAGCAGTTTTTTGCACAGATCGACCAGTTTTTGCGCGTCTTTGTCGCCTGAGCGTGCGCGTTTTTCTTCGCGGACGATGGCTTTTTCGACACTGGCCAAGTCGGCCAGTGCCAACTCGGTGCCGATGGTTTCGATGTCGGCGATCGGATCGACTTTGCCTGCAACGTGAACGATGTTGTCGTCGTCAAAGCAACGTACGACGTTAACAATCGCGTCAGTCTCGCGGATGTTGGCAAGGAACTGGTTTCCCAAACCTTCACCTTTGCTCGCACCTGCAACCAAACCGGCGATATCGACAAATTCGACGATGGCAGGCTGCATTTTTTGCGGATTGACGATTTTTGCCAATTCGGCCATACGCGGATCGGGGACTTCAACGATGCCGACGTTGGGTTCGATGGTACAGAAAGGATAGTTTGCCGCTTCGATACCCGATTGGGTCAGCGCGTTAAAGAGGGTGGATTTGCCGACGTTGGGCAAACCGACGATGCCGCATTTCAAGCTCATGGTTTTTCCTGAAAAGATAAAAGTTTAACGGCGGATTATAGCATATTGTGAAGGTACTCAAAACAGCCGCAATGCTGGTGTATATTCATCATAAAAAGGCCGTCTGAAAATTGTTTCAGACGGCCTTTTTTCCGTGCTGCCTTAACCGGTATTTCGCAAACCTTGCGCTACGCCGTTGATGGTCAAGTGAACCATCAGCAGGGCGTGCGGATTGTCGGGCTCTCTGCGCAGGCGTTTGAGCATGGCGACTTGCAGGCCGTTGAGGGCGTTCAGGTATGGAATCCTCAAGGCAAGCGAACGGGCGAGGCTGCGGTTGTCGCGTAGGAGCTCTTCGGTTTGCAGCAAGTCGAGCAGTGCTTTGCGGCTGCGTTGGTATTCTTCCTTGATCATGCCGAAGATGACTTTTGCTTTATCGGGTGATTCGCTTAAGCCGGCATAGTTTTCCGCCAAGGTGATGTCGGTTTTTGCCATTACTTGCTCCATATTGGAGAGCATGGCTTGGAAGAACGGATTGCTTTGGGCGTGTTCGCGCAGGGCAGTGAGGGTTTCGGGTTTGCCTTCGCACAAGGTTTCCACTGCGCTGCCGAAACCGTACCAAGCCGGCAGCATGAGGCGGTTTTGCATCCATGAGAATACCCACGGAATCGCGCGCAAGTCCTGAATCCGCGCCAAGGTTTTGCGGCTGGCGGGACGGCTGCCGAGGTTGAGAGTGGCGATTTCCTGAATCGGGCTGGTTTGCAGGAAGTAGTCGATGAAGTCGGGGTGGGTAATCAGTTCGCGGTAGTATTTGAACGATACGTCCGACAAATCCTGCATCAGTTTGGCATCAGGGTCTTTTTTATCCGGCAGGATGCTGGCTTCCAAAGTCGCGGCAACCAAGGTTTCCAAGTTACGTTGAGCATTGCCCGGATCGGCGTATTTGGCGGTAATGACTTCGCCTTGCTCGGTAATGCGGATTTGTCCGGCAACACTGCCTGCAGGTTGCGCCAAAATGGCTTGGTAAGAAGGGCCGCCGCCGCGACCTACGCTGCCACCGCGGCCGTGGAACAGGCGCATGCGGACATCGTATTTTTTGAAGAGTTCGACCAAGCCCAACTCTGCCTGATACAGACACCATGAGCTGGTAACGTAGCCGCCGTCTTTGTTGGAGTCGGAGTAGCCGAGCATGATTTCTTGAATGTTGCCGCGGCTTTCGAGCAGGGCATCATACCAGTCGAGGCGGAACATGGTTTCCATGACCGGACAGGCGTTTTCGAGCGCTTCGATGGTTTCAAATAGAGGCACGATATTGATGCGGCTGTGCGGTTTGCCGTTTTCCACCACCAACAGGCCGCTTTCTTTCAGCAGCAATGCCAAGGCGAGCAGGTCGCTGGGTTGTTCGCAGTTGGAAATAATGCTTTGTGTGACGGCATCTTCGCCAAATTCGTCTTTAATTTTGCGCGCTTCGTTGAAAATCGCCAGTTCGTGGCGGGTATGGTCGCTGTATGTGATGAACGGGCTGTACAGCGGACGTTGATGGCTCAATTCGCGCAACAGGGCGGCTTGTTTTTGCTCTTCGTTCAGGCTGTTGTAGTCTTCCAAGCCTGCGTGTTGGAAAAGCTCGGCAACCACATCGGCGTGTTTGCCTGCGTGTTGGCGCAGGTCGAGCGGCATCATGTGGAAGCCGAACACGGACACGCTGCGGATAATGTCGGACAGACGGCCTTCTGCCAGCAGTTGGCTGCCGTTTTCGTGGAGCGAGCGTTGCAGTTTTTTCAGGTCGTTGAGGAACTCTTCGACCGTGGCATAAGGCTCGAGGAAGCCGAATTTGCAGCCCATGCCCAAACCGAGTGAGCGTGCCTTGCCCATGGCGCGTGCCATGATGTAGGCGATGGCGCGGCGGTAGGGTTCTTCGGTGCGGGCGATTTCTTCGTCAGGCGAGAGGGCGGCCAGTGCCATCACGTCGTCGTTGACTTTGACGCGGCGGATGGAGAGCGGCAATTCGCGGTAAAGTTTGTCGAGTTCGCCGCGATAAAAACGGAACACTGCGTCGGCATGCCGTCTGAACGCAAAACGCAAGGTTTCGGCAGAGACGAACGGGTTGCCGTCACGGTCGCCGCCTATCCAGCCGCCGATTTTGAGGATGTTCGGAACGCGGACGCCGGGATAGGCCGTCTGAAAATCGCGTTCCATCGTGCGGTAGAGCTTGGGCAGGGCTTCAAAGAAGCTCATCGGGAAGATGGATACACCGTTGTTGATCTCGTCGTTGACGCTAAGTTTGTGGCGGCGCGTTTCGCTGGTCTGCCACAAGCCCAAAAGCACGGTGTCGATTTCGCGGCGCAACTGAGCCAGCGCATCAGGATTAGTGCAGCGTTCGCGTTGCGGCAGCAGCGCGCGGATGCGGCGGTTGAAGCTCAAGACGGTTTGGCGTTGCACTTCGGTCGGGTGCGCGGTTAAAACGGCGGTAACGACTGTATTGTCCAGTTGTTGTTGCAACGCTTTGCCGTTGACTTTTCCGGCTTTGAGTTTACGCACGGTTTCCGTCAGGCTGCCTTCGGCACTGTTGTGTCCGGCCTCTTCGTGGATTTGGCGGCGGCGTTCGTGGTGCACGTCTTCGGCGATGTTCAAAATCTGTGCGAACAGGCCGCAGGCCAAGGTTAAATCGTGGGTTTGTTGTTCGTCCAATTGCGGCAACACCTTCTCAATCAGGGCAGCGCTGTCGTCTGAAGTCGATAATAACTTAACGGTTTCGACCACCAAAGGCGACGCTTCCTCATGCAGCAGATTGAAAAGAGACTGTTTTAAAAATTCCGCATCCGCCGCCAGAGCGGCATCTTTTGGATTATTTAAGATATGCAGTTGCATGATTTTTCTCTTATTTAAATGTTAATTTGGGTGTATCGTGAATCCATTGTATAGCAAATTTTTGTAAACTGCCAATGCTGCCGTCCGATACATTTCAAACCGGAAAACAGCCGTCCGTATCCGCTGCGTGGTCGCTGTCTGTAAAATGCCGTAAAATATTGCCCATCAAAACAGAGGCGAGAAACCCATGATTGAATTTCCCAACCAGCCCGATTTTCCTGAACAACACACCGCCGTCGCCGTCGGCACCGTCAACATGAGCCAGCAGGCGATACGGGTGTTGATAGAGAATGCCACCGAAAAGGCAAGTATCCTGACCATCGCCCGCGTTGCCGCCATTCAGAGCATCAAACAGACCGCCAACCTGATTCCGCTGCACCTGCCCGGACGCATCATCGGCGTGCAGGTTGATTTCGATATTAACGTTGAGCTGGCCTGCCTGAAGGCCACGCTAACCGTCCAAGCGAACAGCAACGGCAGCATTGCCACCGAAGCCCTGACCGGCCTCAATTTGGCGCTCTTGAGCGTTTACGACATGATGAAAGACGTTGACCGCAATATGATGCTCAGCGGAATCCGCCTGGAATCCGAAACCAGCAGTGAAGGCCGTCCTTTCCTGTTTGACAACGCATACGAAAATATTAATTTCTAAACCATTCAGGCCGTCTGAACGTTGGATTTCAGACGGCCTTATTATTATGATGAACGATCAACAACTCCTGCGGTTCAGCCGCCATATTCTGCTTGACGAAATCGGTATCGAAGGCCAAGAAAAACTCTTGGCCGCCCATGTGCTTGTTATCGGTTGCGGTGGGTTGGGTGCGGCGGCCTTGCCGTATCTTGCCGCCGCCGGTATCGGCAGCCTGACGATTGCCGATGCCGATACCATCGACGAGACCAACCTTCAACGCCAAATCACGTTTACCGAAGCCGACATCGGTAAAAACAAGGCTTTGGTCATACAAGGCCGTCTGAAACAGATCAACAGCCAAACACACATTACAGCCATTGTCGAATTTCTCGATGAGGCCAAGCTTGTCGAATTGGCAAACGCAGCCGACATCATCCTCGATTGTTCCGACAATTATCCCACGCGCCAAGCGGTCAACCGCGCCGCCGTTGCCACGCGCACGCCTTTGGTTTCCGCCGCGGCCGTCGGCTTTGACGGACAAATTGCTGTGTACCGTCCCGATCTTCCCGATACGCCTTGCTATGCCTGCCTGTTTGACGGCGAACAAGCCAGCGACGGTGCTTGTGCATTGTTTGGCGTTTTTTCGCCATTCGTCGGCGTTATCGGAACGACCCAAGCCGTCGAAGCGCTCAAAGTGCTGATCGGTATCGGTACGCCGTCGCACGGCAAACTTTCTACCTACAACGCGTTGAGCGGAAAATGGCAGCAATACGGGGTGAGACACAATCCCGAATGCCCGGTTTGCGGCGGCCGTTAAAGACAAAAAGTAGGGTAGGGGTTTCAATATTGCCTAAGCCAATCTGCCGGAGCAATCATGCTTATCTTTCATTAAACTTGAAGGAAGGCGTTTCTTCCCTTTTCAGACGGCCTGTGGCACGATATGATTCAATGATTAATAAATTTTTTGAGGCCGTCTGAAAAAGGATAAGGAGAAACCGGCTTAATGAATATTATTCGTGCCTTATTGGTGGTATTGGGTTGCTTGGCTTTGGGCGAGGCAACCGTTTGGATTTTGGGGTTGAAACTGCCGGGCAGTATTGTCGGCATGGCTTTGCTGTTTGCCGCGCTTCAGGCCGGCTGGGTCAAATTGTCTTGGGTGGGAGAGCTGGCAGATATTTTGATGGCAAACCTGACTTTGTTTTTGGTGCCGCCTTGCGTGGCCGTCATCAGCTATTTGGACGTGATTGCAAACGACTGGTTTTCAATTTTGACGGCCACAATCGGCAGTACGATCTGCGTATTGTTGGTGACCGGCAAAGTGCATGAGTGGGTCAGGAGGCGGATGTGATGAATATAGACGGGCTGTTGCGCATGCCCTCGGTCATGCTGTTCCTGACTTTGGCCGTATATGCTTTGGCAGTGCAGATTCGGGCGCGCACGGGGAATGTGCTGTGTAATCCGGTATTGATTAGTACGCTGGTGTTGATGGGGTATTTGAAAGTATTTGCCATCGATTACGAGCTGTACCATTCTGCTTCGCACTTTATTGATTTTTGGTTGAAACCGGCAGTCGTGTTACTGGCCGTGCCGCTTTATCGAAATTGGGACCGTATCCGCAGCCAGTGGTTGCCGGTGGTATTGTCGCAGTTGGCGGGCAGCGTGACAGGCATTGTTACGGGCGTGTATTTCGCCAAATGGCTGGGCGCGTCGCGCGAAGTGGTTTTGTCGTTGGCTTCCAAATCGGTAACCAACCCGATTGCGATTGAAATCACGGCATCGGTCGGCGGTATTCCGGCGATTACGGCGGCAACGGTGATTATTGCTGGGCTTTTTGGACAAATGGCCGGATATAAAGTGTTGAAAGGGACGTTGTATATGCCTTCTTCAGTGGGAATGTCTTTGGGTACGGCCTCACATGCGATGGGTATTGCGGCGTCTTTGGAATACGGCCGCCGTATGGCCGCATATGCCGGCTTGGGCTTGACACTCAACGGCGTGTTGACGGCGATATTGGTGCCTATCTTGATTCCCTTATTGGGTGTATAGCGTTTAGGCCGTCTGAAAATAGTGTAAACAGGAGAAAATGATATGGCTGTAAATTTGACTGAAAAACGTGCAGACGAATTGTTGGAAATCGACGGCATCCGTCTGTTTACAGGTCGCGCGGGCATCAAGCAACAAGACCGCGACGATTTGACGCTGATGGTATTGGGCGGCGGACATACGGTGGGCGCGGTGTTTACGCAAAACCGGTTCTGCGCCGCACCGGTGCATATCGCCAAGTCGCATCTGTTTGACCAAGACGGCGTGTGTGCCTTAGTCATCAATACGGGCAATGCCAATGCGGGTACCGGCGCACAAGGCCGTCTGGACGCGATTAAAGTGTGCGCGGCGGTGGCAGAGCAGGTCGGCTGCCAATCCAATCAGATTATGCCGTTTTCGACCGGCGTGATTTTGGAGCCGCTGCCTGTGGATAAAATCGTGGCCGCTTTGCCGCAAGTGCGCCCTGCATTCTGGTCGGACGCGGCGCGTGCCATCATGACGACGGATACTGTGCCGAAAGCCGCTTCACGCACAGGCTTGGTCGGCGAAAAACACACAGTCCGCGCCACCGGCATCTCCAAAGGCTCGGGCATGATTCATCCGAATATGGCGACCATGTTGTCGTTTATCGCCACTGATGCCAAAGTGTCCCAACCGATTTTGCAGCTGATGACCCAAGAAATCGCAGACGAAAGTTTCAATACGATTACCGTGGACGGCGACACCAGCACCAACGACAGCTTCGTGATTATGGCGACAGGCCGTTGCGGTCAGAGCGAAATCGACAATACCGCCGATCCGCGCTATGCGCAGCTCAAAGCATTGCTCGGTTCGCTGGCTTTGGAATTGGCGCAGGCGATTGTCCGTGATGGCGAGGGCGCGACCAAGTTCATCACGGTTGAAGTACAAAACGCGAAAACCCGCGAAGAGGCGCGCAAAGTGGCTTATGCCGTCGCCCATTCGCCTTTGGTAAAAACTGCTTTCTTTGCCTCCGACCCGAATTTGGGCCGTCTGTTGGCAGCCGTCGGCTATGCCGGTATTGAAGACTTGGACGTCGATGCTTTGAAAATGTGGCTGGATGACGTGTTGGTGGCTGAAAACGGCGGCCGTGCGGAAAGCTATACCGAAGAAGCAGGACAAGCCGTGATGAATCGTCCGGAAATTACCGTCCGCATCGATTTGCAACGCGGCGATACGACGGCGGCCGTCTATACCTGCGATTTGTCGCACGAGTATGTGTCGATTAACGCGGATTACCGTTCTTAAAAACCTTTATCCTTGTTTTCAGACGGCCTTTGAGAAAAGTATCAAGGCCGTCTGAACACATTGACTGCGTGCCTATTATGAAATTTCCACAGACTTGGGCGGCGCGCCTCGCCCACAAAATCCGCCAAACCAAACGCCTGTCGAAAAAGAGCATTGCCTTTCTGTTTTTGCTGGCAGGATCGGCACTGGTTGCCCTGACGGCTTTGATGTTTGCGTACTTGGCGGATTTGGCTTTGGAATGGAACGCTTTGTTGGTGGGAAAATATCCATGGTTTGCGTGGGTGGCCTTGCCGCTGGGTTTGCCGCTTTTGGCGTGGTTTACGCGCAAATTTGCGCCGTACACTTCCGGCAGCGGTATTCCGCAAGTCATCGCTTCGTTGTCTTTGCCGTATGGCGCGCAGAAAACCCGTCTGATTCGTCTGGGCGAAACCTTTTTTAAAATTCCGCTGACGTTTTTGGGCATGATTTTGGGGGCATCGATCGGCAGGGAAGGGCCGTCTGTACAAGTGGGTGCGGCGGTCATGAACGCTTGGGGCGCCTGGTGTAAAAAGCACGGGCTGGCGTTTAGGGGCATGCAGGAAAACGATTTGATTGCCGCAGGTGCGGCCGGCGGTTTGGCAGCGGCGTTTAACGCACCTTTGGCCGGCGTGGTGTTTGCCATCGAAGAATTGGGGCGCGGCGTGATTTTGCGTTGGGAACGCCAAATCCTGATGGGCGTGTTGGCAGCCGGTTTCATTCAAGTGGCGATACAGGGCAACAACCCGTATTTTTCAGGGTTTCAAGGGCATGAGCTGCCAAACATGCTGATGTGGGCCGCGGTGTCGGGCATCGTCTGCGGCGTGGCTGGCGGATTGTTCGGCAGCTTTTTGTATCGCGGCGCGGCGGCATTCGCACCGGTACGCTGGCGCAGTTTCATCCGCCGTCATTTGTTGGTGGTCGCTTTTGTAATGGGTATCTTGTTGGCGTTGCTCGGTACGTTTTATCAAGGTAAAACCTATGGTACGGGTTATCACGAAGCCGCAGCCGCTCTTAAAGGCGCATATGAAGCGCCGTTCGGCTTGGCTGCCGCAAAATGGGCGGCGACCGTGTTCAGCTACTGGGCAGGCATTCCCGGCGGTATCTTCACGCCGTCTTTAACCATTGGTGCGATGATAGGCGAACACATGGCTTCTTTCGCGCAACTGGGCGACGCGTCCAATGTCGCGGTTTTGCTCTGCATGGCCGCGTTCCTTGCCGCCGCAACCCAATCGCCGTTGACCGCTGCCGTAGTGGTAATGGAAATGACGGGCGGACAGAATTTGTTGTTTTGGATGTTGCTGACTTGCATCTTCGCTTCGCAAGTCTCGCGCCAATTCTCGCCGCATCCGTTTTATCACGCCGCAGGTCTGCGCTTCAGACGGCATATCGAAGCCGAAAGCGGACATGTTCCGCATGAGAAAAAAGAATAGATAGGCATATAAAAGGCCGTCTGAAAACTAAATTTCAGACGGCCTTTTATATGCCGTTTAAAGCTGTATTACGGTTTACTTAAACAGCAAAATCAGTAGCAAAACAACCGCAATCACAGCCAACCACAGGCTTTGGCGTTGCTGTACTTTGACCAGATGCACATAGGCATCGCGCATTTCCTGTTGGCGGTTTTCATCAACCAACGCACTGATTTTGCGCGGCAGGGAAGGGATGATTTGCGCCCAGTCGGGAGCTTCGTTTTTGAGGTTGCGCCAAAGGGCTTTGGGGCCGACCTGTTCGTTCATCCAACGCACCAAAAACGGTTTGGCGGTTTTCCACAAGTCCAAATCGGGATCGAGTTGGCGGCCTAAGCCTTCGATGTTGAGCAGCGTTTTTTGCAGCAATACCAGCTGCGGTTGGATTTCGACATTGAAGCGACGGCTGACTTCAAACAGGCGCATCAGTACCAAGCCGAAGGAAATTTGCGAAATCGGTTTGTTGAACACCGGTTCGCACACGGCGCGGACAGCCGCTTCCAATTCTTCCGCGCGCGTGTCGGCAGGCACCCAGCCCGATTCGATGTGGGCGGTAGCGACGCGGTGGTAATCGCGGTTGAAGAATGCGAGGAAGTTGATGGCGAGATAGCGTTTGTCGTAGTCGGTCAGCGTGCCGACGATGCCGAAATCGAGGGCAATGTAGCGGTTGTCGGCGGCGACCAAAATATTGCCGGGGTGCATATCCGCATGGAAAAAGCCGTCGCGGAAAACTTGCGTGAAGAAGATTTCCACGCCGTAATCGGCAAGTTTGTGCAAATCAATGCCGTCGGCTTTGAGTTTGGCAATATCGGATACCGGAGTGCCGTCCATCCATTCGATGGTCAGCACGTCGCTGGTGCAGTAGTCGTAAAACACCTTCGGCACAATCAGCATATCGCTGTTTTGGAAATTGCGACCGAGCTGGCTGGCATTGGCGGCTTCGCGCATCAAGTCCAATTCGTCGTGCAGGTATTTGTCAAATTCGGCCACTACTTCGCGCGGCTTCAAACGCTTGCCGTCTGAAAACAAACGCTCCACCCAGCCTGCACCAAAGCGCATCAGCGACAAATCCTGTTCGATAACGGGCAAAAGGTTGGGGCGCAAGACTTTCACGGCGACCTGTTCGCCCGAATGCAGGTGGGCTTTGTGTACTTGGGCGATGGACGCGCTGGCGACAGGCTCTGTTTCAAATTCCGCGTATAAAGTGTCGATGGATTGTCCCAGTGATTTTTCGATTTGCGAGCGTGAAAGTTGCGCGTCAAACGGCGGCACTTTGTCTTGCAGCCTTGCCAGTTCGACCGCGTAATCGTGCGGAATCAAATCGGGACGCGTGGACAATACCTGCCCGAATTTGATGAAAATCGGCCCCAGGCTTTCCAACGCCAAACGCAGGCGCACGGCAGGCATTTCGTGTTTGAACTTGGACGACTGCGGCAGCATATTGAGGAAAGTCCGCGCCCAACCCGGACGGACCAGCGAGGCAATCAGCTCGGTAAGGCGGTAGCGGTAGAGCGTGCAGAGGATGGTTTTGATGCGTTTGAGGCGGTTCATGATGGACGCAGATAAATCGAAAAAACAGAATTATATAGGAAAAACGGGTAAGGGCTTCAGACGGCCTGAGACTTTTGCAAAAACATTTGCCGCATAGCTAACAATTTTATAAAGGCTCAAGTTTTGCCTCCCCAATAAAAAGACGGATATTCACATCATAAATATTCGTCGGCTACTTGCCCAAACTGCCGATTCAAGACATAATCGGGAAATGTGCAGGAGAGTGTTACACCCAACTACAATGTAACCACCGAAGGCGCAGACACCCTTAAATCGCTCAGGTATCAGGGACTGCACATTGAAACAAACAATCTGGAGAGCGGCGTTTGAATAACGTCCACCGAAGGGGAGAAGGCCGTCTGAACCACCATTCAGACAACCGCGCAAAGCAGTGAGCAGACTGGTTTGCCATCATGCGGATACGGCCGAAAATCTCAGGTTCAAGGACAGATAGGGTCATCCGCGCATAGGTGCGCGGGCGGCATCTGAACAAAAAATCCGGAGAAACTTGAGAATGACTGCTCTGAAAACCACCCCATTTCATCAAGCCCATCAAGATGCAGGCGCGAAGCTGGTAGATTTTGCCGGCTGGGAGCTGCCCATCCATTATGGTTCACAAATCGCCGAACACGAAGCCGTGCGCACCGACGCCGGTATGTTTGACGTATCCCATATGCTCGTTACCGACGTAGCAGGCGCAAATGCCAAAGCCTTTTTCCGCAAATTGATTGCCAACGATGTCGCCAAACTCGCTTTTGTCGGCAAAGCCCTTTATTCCGCTTTGCTCAACGACAACGGCGGCGTGATTGACGACTTGATCGTTTACCGCACCAACGAAGCCGAAACACAATACCGCATCGTGTCCAACGGCGCGACCCGTGAAAAAGACACGGCGCAATTCCACAAAGTCGGACAAGAGTTCGGCGTTGCCTTCAATCCTCGCTACGACCTCGGCATGCTCGCCGTACAAGGCCCGAAAGCCATCGAAAAACTCCTGACCGTCAAACCTGAATGGGCAGACGTTATTCACGGCCTCAAACCGTTCCAAGGTGCAGACTTGGGCAATGACTGGTTTGTCGCCCGCACCGGCTATACCGGCGAAGACGGCGTCGAAGTCATCCTGCCCGGCACTGAAGCCGTCGCATTCTTCAAAGCCCTGCAAGCAGCAGGCGTACAGCCTTGCGGCCTCGGCGCACGCGACACCCTGCGCATGGAAGCCGGTATGAACCTCTACGGCAACGATATGGACGACAATACCAGCCCGCTCGAAGCAGGCATGGGTTGGACCGTTGACTTAAAAGACGAAAGCCGCGACTTCGTCGGTAAAGCCGCCTTGCTGGCATTGAAAGAAAAAGGCGTTACCGTGAAACAGGTCGGCCTGTTGCTCGAAAAAGGCGGCATCCTGCGCGCGCATATGGAAGTGTTGACCGACAAAGGCAAAGGCGAAACCACCAGCGGCGTATTCTCGCCAAGCCTGAAGCAATCCATCGCCATCGCGCGCGTACCGAAAGACTTTGACGGCGATACTGCCAAAGTACTGATGCGCGGCAAAGAAGTGGATGTACGCGTATTGAAGCTGCCGTTTGTGCGTAATGGTCAAAAACAGTTTGATTAATATCGGTTCAGACGGCCTTATTTGTTAAGGGCCGTCTGAAAGCAGGTTTTAATTGTCGTCTAATACGGACGTTTGTAGAAAGCATTGAACAAGGCATCTGTGGATATTGATTCATGAAGATGCCGTCTGAAAATAACCCCCTATCAATGGAGTATCAAACCATGAGCAACATCCCAGCAGAACTGAAATACGTTGCCAGCCACGAATGGCTGCGCCTTGAAGAAGACGGTACCATCACTGTCGGCATTACCCATCACGCGCAAGAGCTGTTGGGCGACATCGTGTTTGTCGAGCTGCCTGAAGTCGGCGCAAACCTGGCTGCCGAAGAGCAAGCCGGTGTGGTTGAGTCTGTAAAAGCCGCGTCCGACGTGTACGCGCCGATTGCAGGCGAAGTCGTTGCCGTCAACGAAGATTTGCCAAGCGCTCCGGAAACTGCCAACAGCGATCCTTACGGCGCAGGCTGGTTCTTCAAAATCAAACCTGCCAACCCTGCCGATTACGACGGTCTGTTGACTGCCGAACAATACGCAGGCGAAGTAGCTTGATTTTTGCAAACATCCAAACAGGTTTTGTGCCTGTTTGATATTGCAGGTCTTAGGTCGTCTGAAAAATGCTTTCAGACGGCCTTTGTTTCAATTTTCCCTCAACAAACATGAATTACTGCGAATTTGTCGCCACTCTTCCCGACGATACGGACAACCCCAACCAACATTATCACGACACGCAATACGGTTTTCCGATTGAGGATGACAATGAATTGTTTGAGCGGCTGGTGTTGGAAATCAATCAGGCAGGATTGAGCTGGACGCTGATGCTGAAGAAGCAACGGGCATTTCAGACGGCATTTAAAGGTTTCGACATCGATACGGTCGCCGCATTTGACGAAGCCGAAATTGAGCGGCTGCTTGCCGATGCAGGCATCGTCCGCAACCGCCTGAAAATCAACGCAGCCATTTATAACGCGCGACAAATCAAGCAAATACGGCAAGAATACGGCTCATTCAAAAACTGGTTGGATACACACCATCCGCTCGACAAGGCTGAATGGGTGAAGCTGTTTAAAAAACATTTCAAATTTGTCGGCGGCGAAATCGTCGGCGAATTTCTGATGAGTACCGGCTACCTGCCCGGCGCGCATGTGGAAACCTGTCCGGTTTATAGGGAAATATTGGCATGTCGTCCAAAGTGGGCGGAGGCCGTCTGAAACAACATCTGCAAGAAAAAACAGTGTTGATATCGATAACACCGAAGGAGTAGAAATGAAACTATCTGAATTGTTCAACCCGAACGAATTTGCCGTGCGCCATTTGAGCTTTGGCGACGAGGCTGCGCTTTTGGAAGCGCTCGGCGAGAAGAGCATGGACGATTTTGTCGGCAATACCGTGCCGCAAAGCATCCGTATGCCGTCCGAACTCGATTTGCCCGAAGCTTTGACCGAGGCGGACGCGTTGGCGAAATTGAAAGGCATCGCGTCGAAAAACGTGATCAACAAATCCTATATCGGTTTGGGCTATTACCCGACCCGCGTGCCGAACGTGATTTTGCGCAACGTATTGGAAAATCCGGGTTGGTACACTGCCTACACCCCGTATCAAGCGGAAATTGCCCAAGGTCGTTTGGAAGCTTTGTTGAACTTCCAACAAGTGTGTATCGATTTGACCGGTTTCCCTGTGGCAGGCGCGTCTTTGCTGGACGAGGCAACTGCCGCTGCTGAAGCGATGGCGATGGCGCACCGCGTGGGCAAAGTGAAATCCGAGCGTTTCTTTGTGGATGCGCGCGTGTATCCGCAAACTTTGGACGTGATGAAAACCCGCGCCAAATATTTCGGTTTTGAACTGGTGGTTGGAGATTTTGCCCAAGCTGATGACGGCGAATACTTCGGCGCGCTGTTCCAATACGTCGGTAAAGACGGCGACGTACAAGATTTGCAGGATGTTATCGGTCGTCTGAAAGCAAAAGGCACAATCGTGGCCGTTGCCGCCGACATCATGAGCTTGGTTTTGCTGAAGTCTCCGGCTGAACTGGGCGCAGATATTGCTTTGGGCAACACCCAACGCTTCGGCGTGCCAATGGGCTTCGGTGGTCCGCACGCTGCTTATTTCGCGTTTAAAGACGAGTTCAAACGTTCCGCCCCAGGCCGCATCATCGGCGTATCCAAAGACGCATCAGGCAAACCCGCGCTGCGCATGGCGTTGTCCACCCGCGAGCAACATATCCGCCGCGAAAAAGCGACATCCAATATTTGTACCGCACAGGCATTGCTGGCGAACTTGGCCGGTATGTATGCCGTTTACCACGGCCCGGAAGGCGTGAAACGCATTGCCAACCGCATTCATGCGCTGGCTTCTGCCTTTGCCGATGCGCTGGTTTCAGACGGCCTGAATGTGGTTCACAAAGTCTTCTTCGATACCGTTACCGTTGATTTCGGCAGCAAAGAGAAAGCAGACCAAGTGTTTGCCGCTGCTTTGGAGTCGGGTTACAACCTGCGCCGCGTCAACGATACTCAAGTTGCGGCTGCATTCCATGAAACATCGGCATACGAAGATTTGGTTGATTTGTACCGCGCGTTTACCGGCAAGGATACGTTCGCATTTGCCGATGACGTCAAAGGCCGTCTGAATGCCGAATTGCTGCGTCAAGACGACATTCTGCAACATCCCGTATTCAACCGTTACCACACCGAACACGAAATGCTGCGCTATCTGAAGAAACTCGAAGACCGCGACTTGGCGATGAACCGCAGCATGATTTCGCTCGGTAGCTGCACCATGAAGCTCAATGCGACTGCGGAAATGTTGCCGATTACTTGGGCAGAGTTCACCGACATCCACCCCTATGCCCCCAAAGACCAAGCCACAGGCTACCGCGCGCTTTTGACCGACATGGAAAACAGCCTGAAAGCCATCACCGGCTTTGACGCGATTTCCTTCCAGCCCAACTCCGGCGCGCAGGGTGAATACAGCGGCATGCTCTCCATCCGCCGCTATCAAGAAGCCAACGGCGAGGGACACCGCAACATCTGCCTGATTCCCAAATCCGCCCACGGCACCAACCCTGCGACTGCGGCCATGCTGGGTTTGAAAGTCGTCGTTGTCGACACCGACGAACACGGCAACGTCAACATCGACGATTTGAAAGCCAAAGCCGAGCAATACCGCGACGCTTTGTCCGCCATCATGATTACTTACCCGTCCACCCACGGCGTGTACGAAGAAGGCATCCGCGACATCTGCCGCATCATCCATGAAAACGGCGGACAGGTTTACATGGACGGTGCCAACCTCAACGCCCAAATTGGCATCATGCAGCCTGCCGAAGTCGGCGCGGACGTGTTGCACATGAACCTGCACAAAACCTTCTGTATCCCTCACGGCGGCGGCGGTCCGGGCGTCGGTCCTATCGGTTTGAAAGCCCACCTTGCCCCGTTTGCACCGGGACACGCTTTGACCGACACCCACAGCGCCAGTGCCGACCAAACCGCCATTGCTGCTGCGGCCTTCGGTTCTGCGTCTATCCTGCCGATTACCTGGATGTACCTGACCATGATGGGTAAACAAGGCATGGAGCAGGCAACGTGCTGGGCATTGCTCAACGCCAACTACGTTGCCAAACGCCTGAGCGAAGACTATCCGATTCTGTATACAGGCAAAAACGGCCGCGTCGCGCACGAATGTATCGTCGATTTGCGTCCGCTCAAAGCCGAAAGCGGCATCACTGAAACCGACATCGCCAAACGCCTGATGGACTACGGCTTCCACGCGCCGACGGTTTCTTTCCCTGTTGCCGGCACGCTGATGATTGAGCCGACCGAGAGCGAAAGCAAAGCCGAACTCGACCGCTTCATCGCCGCCCTGAAACAAATCAAACAGGAAGTGCTGAAAGTCGAGCGCGGCGAATGGCCGAAAGAGGATAATCCGCTGGTGAACGCTCCGCATACCGCAGCAGATGTAACCGGTGAATGGGCGCATCCGTACTCTCGCGAAGAAGCCGTCTTCCCATTGCCGTTCGTTCGCGAACACAAATTCTGGCCGAGCGTCAAACGGGTAGATGAAGTGTATGGCGACCGCAATCTGGTTTGCTCCTGCTTGCCGATTGACGCATACGAAGAATAAGCCTGAATAGGTTTAAAATTGAACAGGCCGTCTGAAAATGAAAATAGTTTTCAGATGGCCTTTTGTTTGTTAAGATATTCCGCCCGAGAACGTACATTTGTTTTTGGTAAAACAACAAATAAGGCATTCGGAAAGATAGACGGCGAATGCCTTTGTTTGCGGATAAAACCAAACTGCTCTCAACAACGATAAACACAAGGCCGTCTGAAAAACAGGAGGATATGATGGACGAACTTTTTATTCAAACGCTGACGATTGCCGGCTCAGATTCCGGCGGCGGCGCGGGCATACAGGCAGATTTGAAGACATTTCAGATGCGCGGCGTGTTCGGTACCAGCGTACTGACAGCGGTTACCGCACAAAATACTTTGGGCGTATCGGCAGTGCATCCGATACCGACCGACATGATTGCTGCGCAAATTGCCGCGATTCAGGAGGATTTCCAAATCCGTGCCTATAAAATCGGCATGTTGGGTATGGCGGAAATCATCGAATGCGTGGCGGAACAAACCGCCGAATGCGACTTCGGCAAACGCGTGTTGGATCCGGTCATGATTGCCAAAGGCGGAGCGCCGTTGTTGGAAAATTCAGCCGTTGAAGCCATGAAACGCCTGCTGTTGCCGCATACGGACGTATTGACCCCCAATCTGCCCGAAGCGCAGGCATTGACGGGTATCAATATTGAAAACCGCCAAGATGCGGAACGCGCCGCCAAAATTCTTCAGGATTGGGGTGTGAAAAATGTGGTAATTAAGGGTGGCCATCTTGCCGACAGCCAAAGCGAATATTGCACCGACTGGCTGTTTACGCAATATGAAACCATCGAGCTGAACAGCAAACGTTTCCCAACGCCGCATACCCATGGCACGGGCTGCACATTTTCTGCCTGCATCACTGCCGAGTTGGCAAAAGGGTTTAGCGTACCCGAGGCGGTTCAAACGGCAAAAAACTATATTGCCGCCGCCATTTCCTATCCTTTGGGCATCGGTGCAGGGCACGGGCCGGTCAACCACTGGGCGTATCGGGATGAATAATGCGTTCAGACCAATTGTAATTGATTGTATTTTTCAGACGGCCTGACTAGGTTTATCACTTGAAATTGTTTACAATATCGGATTAATGCTTTTACGGATAAAAAAGACACCATGCAAGTTACCTCAAAATGGATAGACGGAATGTGCTTCGTCGGTACAACGGCAAACGGACACAGCGTTGTGATGGAAGGCGCGGCGGCTGAAGGCGAAGTCAAACGCGGCCCTAGCCCGATGGAAATGCTGTTGTTGGGTGTAGCAGGCTGTTCCAGCATCGATGTAGTGATGATTGCCGAGAAACAACGCCAAAAAATCACCGACTGCCGCGCTGAAGTGACTGCCAAACGCGCCGACACCGTGCCGCGCGTGTTTACCGAAATCCATATCCACTTCAAAGTGTATGGCCGGGGTTTGCAAGAAAGCGCGATTGAGCGCGCCGTACAGATGTCTGCCGAAAAATATTGCTCCGCATCGATTATGCTGGGTAAAGCGGCAAAAATGAGCCACAGCTTCGAGATCGTCGAAACAGAATAGGGCGGTTTCAGGATGGGAGTGCCGGAGCGTGAACCGGCTACGCACAAAAAAAGCAGATATATTCACGCATTAACATGAATATATCTGCTTGCTTTTTATTCCTTTTTCTCTCTCTCTATCAGCCTTTATAACTTGGCTTGTTGATCTCATTGTGCAAGTTTCGTTTAACATTGTCAACAATTTTTAATTATATTTTAAACACCCCCGAAAGCTGCAGGTTTGTAAACGCTTGCGCCTTAATACGGATATTGGGGAAACATTATGGATTACGAAAATAATACCAACGTTGCGCCTGCAACTTCATCGCTTATTTTGGAAGAACGTCACGATTCGGAACTCTTCCGCGTGTACGCATTGATTTTGGACGGTATTACCGACCATCTGCTGCTGCCGGGCAAAAAACTGACCGAGTCCGAGCTTTGCCGACAAATGGTTTGCTCCCGCAATACCGTGCGTGGCGCATTATCGCTTTTGGCGCACGATAAAATCGTCGATTTGCAGCCCAACCGCGGCGCATTTGTCCATGTGCCGGACTTGAAAGAAATGAAAGACGTGTTCAACACGCGTATCGAAATGGAAAGCATGATTTTGAGCGTCCTTATCGATATGCCTGATTTGGAAACGCGTCTGCAACCGCTTTATGCCATGATTGAGCAAGAGGGCGCAGCCTCCGAAAGCGGCGACCGCGTGGGTTGGAACCGCCTGTCCAATGCCTTCCATGTCGAATTGGCGCGGCTGCTGGACAACGATGTCCTGTTTGAAATCATGAATACCTTGTGCGCGCGCTCTTCATTGATTGTGGCCGTTTCCGATCCGCTTCGCAAAGAAAAGCGCAACATCGATTCCAATTCGCACCATGAACACCGAGAAATCCTCGATTTATTGCTGGCAGGCAAGCGCAACCGTGTGACCAAAGTCATGCGCCGCCACTTAGGCGCGTGTATGGAACGCTTGGAACAGAAACTCGAGATGTAATCGGTTTGACAATGAAAAAGGCCGTCTGAAATATTCAGACGGCCATTGGTTTATCCCTACAAAACGAAACGCCATGAAACCCAAAATCCAAAGACACGAACATATCCTCACCCTTGTCCGCGAACATAACTTCATGACGGTGGAAGAGTTGGCGGCGAATTTGGATGTTACGCCGCAAACCATACGCCGCGATGTGCAGGAGTTAAGTGAGACCGGACAGCTCAAACGCTATCACGGCGGCGCATCTTTGGGCGATGTTTCAGTCGTAACGGCAGGGCAGGAGCGGCGCAACCATCAGCAGCAGGAAAAAAACGCCATTGCCCGTCTGATTGCTTCCACCATTCCCGACAATGCCTCGCTGTTTATCAGCATCGGTACCACCATGGAAGCCGTCGCCGCCGAGTTGGTTAGACAGCGTAAAAACCTGCGGATTATCACCAACAATATCTACGCCGCCTCCATCACTGCGGCGCGTACCGACTACACGGTTATCATCGCTTCCGGCGTGGTCCGCCCCTTGGATGGCGGTATTACCGGCGTGGCGACCGTCGATTTCATCAACCAATTCAAAGTCGACTATGCCATCATGAGTACCCACGGTATAGAAAACGACGGCTCGCTTTTGGATGACGATTACAAGGAAGTCAGCGTCATGCAGGCGATGGTGAACAATGCCCGCGTGCGCTATCTTGGTGTCGATCACAGCAAATTCAACAGCAATGCCTTGGTCAGACTGGGCGATATCGGCGCATTCGATAAGCTGTTTACCGACCGCACACCATCCGCCGCCATGCAGAAAACCCTAAACGAGCGCGGCGTGGCGTGGCAGGTTGCCGACCCTGTATCAAAGTAGCCAAGTCGGGTACAATTGAGCCATCATTCCATTCCTTTCAGACGGCCTGATTGAATGCTCAGGCCGTCTGAAAACAGAAAATCATTTTCCTATCAAAGAAATATTATGTTGAATAAAGACCAATTCGCGGACAACCACTTTATCCGCACCATCATCGATGAAGACCTCAAAAGCGGGAAACATACAGCCATCCAAACCCGCTTCCCGCCTGAGCCGAACGGTTACTTGCACATCGGCCACGCCAAATCCATCTGCTTGAACTTCGGTTTGGCTTATATTTACGACGGCTTGTGCAACCTGCGTTTCGACGACACCAACCCTGAAAAAGAAAACGACGAATACGTCAATGCCATCAAAGAAGACGTCGAATGGTTGGGCTTCCATTGGGCGGGCGAGCCACGTTTCGCTTCCAACTATTTCGACCAGCTTTACGACTACGCTGTCGGTTTAATCAAAGACGGCAAAGCGTATGTCGATGATTTGACGCCCGAAGAAATGCGCGAATACCGCGGTACGCTGACCGAAGCAGGCAAAAACAGCCCTTACCGCGACCGCAGTATTGAAGAAAACCTCGACCTGTTCACACGCATGAAAAACGGCGAGTTCCCCGACGGCAGCAAAACCTTGCGCCTGAAAATCGATATGGCGGCAGGCAATATCAATATGCGCGACCCCGTCATCTACCGTATCCGCCGCGCCCATCACCACAACACCGGCGACAAATGGTGCATCTATCCGATGTACGACTACACTCACTGCATTTCCGATGCTATCGAAGGCATCACGCATTCCTTGTGTACACTCGAATTTGAAGCACACCGTCCGCTGTACGACTGGGTGTTGGACAACATTCCTGCGCCGCACGCCACACGTCCGCGCCAATACGAGTTTTCCCGTTTGGAGCTTCTGTATTCCATCACGTCCAAACGCAAGCTGAACCAACTGGTTTCAGACGGCCACGTTTCCGGCTGGGACGACCCACGTATGCCGACCATTTCCGGTATGCGCCGCCGCGGTTACACGCCCGAAGGCCTGCGCCTGTTTGCCAAACGCGCCGGTATTTCCAAATCTGAAAACATCGTCGACATGAGCGTGTTGGAAGGCGCGATTCGTGAAGAGTTGGAGAACTCTGCGCCACGCCTGATGGCGGTTTTGAATCCGCTCAAAGTGACCCTGACCAACTTTGAAGCCGGCAAAACCCAAAGCCGCCGTGCCGCGTTCCATCCGAACCACGAAGAAATGGGCGATCGCGAAGTACCTATTTCACAAACCATCTACATCGAAGCCGACGACTTTGCCGAAAATCCGCCCAAAGGCTTCAAACGCCTGGTTCCCGGCGGAGAAGTGCGTTTGCGCCACGGCTATGTGATTAAGTGTGATGAAGTAGTAAAAGACGAGGCAGGCAATGTGGTTGAACTCAAATGCAGCATCGACCACGATACCTTGGGCAAAAATCCCGAAGGCCGCAAAGTTAAAGGCGTGATTCATTGGGTTTCTGCCGAACACGCCGTCGAAATTAAAGTCCGCCTGTACGACCGCCTCTTTACCGTCGAGCGTCCTGATGCCGTGCGCGGCGAAGACGGCAACTATCTGCCGTTTACCGATTTCCTCAATCCAGAATCCATCAAGGAAATCACTGCCTACGCCGAACCTGTCGCAAAAGATCTGCCGGCAGAAAGCCGTTGGCAGTTTGAACGCATCGGCTACTTCGTAACCGACCGCAAAGACCACAGCAAAGACATGCCGGTGTTTAACCGCACGGTGACGCTGAAAGATTCTTGGCAGCCTAAGTAATCTGTTTGCAGTCGCTATATTGAAGGCCGTCTGAAAACTTGAAATCCGGTTTTCAGACGGCCTTTGTCGATAAAGGGATAAGATGGAACGTTATTCTGTACATTTGAAACTGCTGGGAATGGCGGTGTTGTGGGGTGCGTCTTGGCCGATGGGGCGGATGTTGGGGCAGTCGCTGCCGCCGCTGACGGGCGGGGCGGTTCGGTTTGTCTTGGCTTCGGTTTTGTTGTTGGGCTGGTTGTTTGCGCGCAGCAGGTTCGCGACTTTGGCGGCTTTGTCGGCGCGGCAATGGCTGGGTTTGACGGCAGCCGCTTCTGTTGGCGTGTGCGGTTATGCGGTGTTTTTTATGCTGGGTTTGCAGACTATGCCGGCAGGCAAGGCGGCGGTAGTCGTGGCGGTGAATCCGGTATTGACACTGCTGTTGGCAACTTGGTTTTTCGGCGAGCGTTTAAATGTGAAGATTTTGGCGGGTATGCTGCTGGCGGTCGGCGGTGCCATTATGGTGGTAACGCAAGGGCAGCCGTTGACAGTGTTATCGGGCGGCATCAAGGCAGGAGAGTGGCTGATTTTCGGTTGCGTGGTTTGTTGGGCGGCTTATACTTTAATTGGTCGCGCGGTTTTGCGTGGGATAGATGTGCTGACGGTAACGACGGCAACGTCGTTCATTGGTGCGTTGATGTTGTCGGTGGTGGCGTTGTGGACGGACGGAATGCCGTTTGAGGCGATAGCGGCAATGGATGGGCGAGGCTGGACAGCCTTGGCGTGGCTGGTCATCGGCGCGACGGTATTGGCCTACGCGTGGTATTTCGAAGGCGTGAAGACTTTGGGTGCAGGCAGCGCGGCGGCGTATATTACGCTCGTGCCGATTTTCGGTGTGCTGTCTTCGGCGTGGTTTTTGGGCGAACCGCTGCATATTTCGCTGGTTGCGGGCTGTGCGGCAGCGGTCGGCGGCATGACGCTGATGCGGTACGGGCAAAAGGCCGTCTGAAGTTGGGTAAATACTCGGATTTTGGTCGATAGGGTTGCGATTGCCAAGCTGTTGCCGGCCATAATCTTATTGCATGGTAAGATTATAGTCTCGGCTCAGTGTTCGATTTAAAAATTTGACACCCTGCCTCCAACTGCCTAAAATTCAACTTTCTCAAAAATCTACCGTATCCTGCGGCACGATTTCATACTTTCAGACGGCCTTTGTGCCATCTCTCTGATACTATTCAAAATATATCAATACTATGCACGTTTCAGAACTCCAAACCCTCCACATTTCCAAACTCTTGGAAATGGCAGAAGAACATGGCATTGAAAACGCCAACCGTTTCCGCAAACAAGACCTCGTTTTTGCCATCGTCCGCCAGATGATGAAGCAAAATGTCAGCTTTACCTGTTCCGGCACACTCGAAATCCTGCCCGACGGCTTCGGTTTCCTGCGCAGCGCAGATACTTCTTACCTTGCCGGTCCTGACGATATTTATGTTTCGCCCACGCAAATCCGCCGCTTCAATCTGCACACCGGTGACACCATCGAAGGCAGCGTGCGCGTACCTAAAGACAACGAACGCTATTTCGCACTTGTCCGCCTCGATACCATCAACGGCGATCAGCCTGAAGTCTGCAAACACAAAATCCTCTTTGAAAACCTCACGCCTTTATTCCCAACCGAACAATTCAAACTTGAGCGCGACATCAAAGCCGAAGAGAATCTGACCGGCCGCGCTATCGACTTGGTTTCCCCAATCGGTAAAGGCCAACGTGCATTGTTGGTGGCGCCGCCTAAAACCGGTAAGACCGTGATGTTGCAAAACATTGCCCACGCTATTACCGCCAATTATCCCGATGTCGAGCTGATTGTCCTGTTGATTGACGAGCGTCCGGAAGAAGTGACCGAAATGAGCCGTTCTGTACGCGGCGAAGTCGTTTCCTCTACGTTTGATGAACCGGCGCAACGCCATGTACAAGTGGCCGAGATGGTGATTGAAAAAGCCAAACGTATGGTTGAACACAAAAAAGACGTGGTCATCCTGCTGGATTCGATTACCCGTTTGGCGCGCGCCTACAATACCGTTGTGCCGACTTCGGGCAAAATCTTGACCGGCGGTGTCGATGCCAACGCCTTGCACCGTCCGAAACGCTTCTTCGGCGCAGCGCGTAATGTGGAAGAGGGCGGTTCGCTTACCATTATTGCGACAGCGCTTGTTGAAACCGGTAGCCGCATGGACGACGTGATTTACGAAGAGTTCAAAGGCACGGGCAATATGGAATTGCACCTTGACCGCCGTATGGCCGAAAAACGCCTGTTCCCGGCCATTAGTATCAATAAATCCGGTACGCGCCGCGAAGAATTGCTGGTGCCGAACGATCAGTTGCAACGCATGTGGCTCTTGCGCAAATTCCTGCATCCTATGGACGAAATCGAAGCGACCGAGTTTTTGGTGGGCAAACTCAAAGACTCTAAAAATAACGACGATTTCTTTGAATTGATGCGCGGTAAATAAGCATAAGGCCGTCTGAATATGTTTCAGACGGCCTTTACTTTGCTTGAGGAACCTTTATGACCATCCGAATGAATTGGCAAAACTTATTATCCACCCAACGCTTCCGTACTAAAAACGGCGAAATCGTGCCGACCGTTACCCCTTCGACTCAAGAAGGTGCCGATGCCTTGCGTACGGATTTTCACATCGACTACGACCGGGTTGTTTTTTCCGGAGCCTTCCGCCGCCTTGGCCGTAAAACACAGGTGCATCCGCTGGCGCAACATGACTTGACGCACAACCGCCTGACGCACAGCGTTGAAGTTGCCAGCGTGGGCAGGAGCTTGGGCAACCGCGTGGGCGTGATGTTGCATAACGGCGGTTTTCTGCCGCAGGGCAATACGCCCAGCGATATTGGTGCCGTGGTGCAGGTTGCCTGTTTGGCTCATGATTTGGGCAATCCGCCGTTTGGCCATACCGGCGAAGATGCTTTGCGTGATTGGTTCAGACGGCCTGAACATCAAATTTATCTGAACACATTAAACGAAGCGGAACGCAACGATATTCAAACCTATGAAGGCAATGCGCATAGCCTGCGTATCGTCGCCAGCCTTGAAATGTATCCGGAGGCAGGCGGAATGCGCCTGACTGCGGCAGCCATCGGCGCATTGCTGAAGTATCCGTGGACAACGCAACATCCAAACGGCAGAAAGAAATTCAATATTTATCAAACCGAGTTGCCGTTTATCCGTCAAGTTGCCGACGAATTGGGGCTGGTTTCCGCGGGAGTAGACAGCTGGGCGCGCCATCCTTTGTCTTATTTGATGGAGGCTGCCGACGATATTTGCTATGCCTTGCTGGATTTGGAAGATGCCGTCGAATTGGATTTGCTCACGGATACGGAAGTAGAAAGTATTTTGTCCGAGCTGACCTTTGCCGAAAGCGCATGGCACGCCAGCTCCAGCCGTCAGCGTTGCGCCATGTTGCGCGGCATTGCGATCGGCAAGGCGATTGATGATGTCGCGCAAACCTTTATGCTGCATCAGTCCGACTTGTTGGACGGAACATTCAAAGGCAAAGACCTGCTTGCTCTGTGCAGCCCGCAAGTGCAAAACACTTTGGCAAAAGCGAAAGAATTGGCACAAACACGGATTTTCCGCCATCACACCAAGCTCTTGACCGAGATTGCCACGTTCCCATGCTTAGGCTCCATCTTAGATTTGCTCGTCCCTGCCGCCTATGCCCTGATTGCAGAAAAACAGTTAGCAACGCGTCAGTCTTTGGCGTTGGAATTATTGAAAAAGCACAATCCGATTCTTCCTGAAGACAGTCTGTATCAGGCCTATATGAAGATTTTGGATTTTGTCGGCGGCATGACCGATAACTCCGCCGCTAAAATGGCGCAGGATTTGTCAGGAGTAGGGATTTTACGTTAATTTTATATTGTTTAACTTCAATTGGTTAAATAAAAATATAAAAAGTTTCTGTGAAAAGAGTAGACAGGCTTTAGTAAAGCCTATATCATTCGGTCTTCTTGATTCACAACGCACTTGCGAAGTGATGAGGATGCACCCGTAGCTCAGTTGGATAGAGTATCTGGCTACGAACCAGAGGGTCGGGCGTTCGAATCGCTCCGGGTGCGCCACAAGATTTATCCGCGCCCATCGTCTAGCGGTTAGGACATCGCCCTTTCACGGCGGTAACCGGGGTTCGATTCCCCGTGGGCGTGCCAGTTTTCAAAAAAAACGCAATCTGTTTCAGATTGCGTTTTTTTATTGCATTTACTGTTTGTGTTCTAAGGCCGTCTGAAATGCTCAGCAACTCAAGAGACAGAAGTGTGTAAAATCAATTGCCCTGAATTTTGTCATCTCTATGCGCTTTTCAATCTCATTTTACCATTGTCAAAACCCGATTTATTGACAACAGTATTCATCTTAAGAGTTCCTAAACCTGAATTTACATGATTTCATATTTATAATTTCTTGATTTTAGAAAATAAAAATATTTATTTGAACTTTTCTTAAAAAATGCCGTCTGAGATAAAGACAAGACGGAATATCTCTGTTAATGTGTAAATGTCAGCCGGCGTTTGCCGGTTTTTTATTGAAACCATTTGGGAGTCAATTATGAATATGAATGTTAAATTAATCGTTCCTGCCGTTTTGGCGGCTGTTGCCCTGACTGCATGTAGCAGCGGTTCTAAAGCTAAACCTGAAGCTAAAGCTGCGCCTACTGCGCAACAACAAACTCAAGCTCAGGCTCAACAAGCTCAAGCTCCAGTACCTAATACTTTGAAAGTAGACTCTATCGACGGTACTAAAGAAGTTCACTACAAATGCGGTAAAGACGGCAAAGAGCCTCTGAGCGTAATGTATGGCTTCAAAGGCAACGAAGTTGTTGCTGCACAAGTAAAATACAAAGGCCAAGTAACTGAAAACCTGTTCCGTATTACTGACAGCAGCAAAGATGTAAACGCATTCTGGGGCGGCAATGTTGCTTGGATTGCTGAAGCAGCCACTGCAGCCAACGTGGACAAAGTTGATGGCAACATGCTGACTATCCGCGGTACTACCGAAGTAAATGGCAAACAAGAAGTGGTTGACCAAATCGCTACCCGTTTCTGCGCATTGGACAAAGGCGCGAAAGCTGCCGCTAAACCAGCTGCTAAAAAAGTGAAAAAATAATCTTTTACCGACAGCTTTAAACGCTGGGTAAAATAAAACAGGCCGTCTGAAAAGTTTTCAGACGGCCTGTTCTTTTGAGCAGTTTAACCCAAGAACCAGAATTTCAATGCCCACAACACGGCGACAATCCATACCATAGGCGGTACGTCTTGAGTGCGGTTGCACAAGAGTTTGATGAGTGCATAGCTGATAAAGCCAAACGCAATACCGTCGGCAATCGAGTAGGTAAACGGCATGAAGACGATGGTCAGGAATGCCGGTGCGGCTTCGGTCATGTCGTCCCAATCGATTTCACGCGCGCTGCGCAACATTTGCGCGCCAACATAGAGCAGGGCGGGTGCGGTAGCGAATGCAGGAATGCTTTGAACCAGCGGGGAGAAAATCAGACAGGCAAGCATCAGTACGCCGACGGTAACGGCAGTCAGGCCGGTACGGCCGCCGGCAGAAACGCCTGCCGCGCTTTCAACGTAAGGGGTGGTAGAAGAAGTACCCAAGGCGGCGCCTGCAACGATGGCGGTAGAGTCGGCAAGCAGGGCGCGTTTCAAACGCGGCAGTTTGCCGTCTTGCAACAGGCCTGCGCGGTGGGAAACGCCGACCAATGTGCCGGTAGAGTCAAACAGGTCAACCAGGAAGAATACAAAAATCACGCTGACCATGCTGACGGTGAATAAGCCTTTGAAGTCCATCTGCATGAATGTTGGTGCAATGCTCGGAACTTCGCCGACCACGCCTTTGAACTCGCTCAAGCCCAAGATGGTGGAGACGGCGGTCAGCGTTAGAATGGTAATGATGATAGAGCCTTTAACGCGGAAGTGGCCAAGTGCAACCACCATGACAAAGCCTGCCATCGCCAGCAGGGCGGTGGGCTGGTGGATGTCGCCCAAGCCGACCAATGTGGCAGGATTAGCCACAATCACGCCTGCGCCTTTGAGTGCAATCAATGCCAAGAAGAGGCCGATACCTGCGGCAATCGACATTTTCAAGCCCATAGGCAGGGCGTTGACCAGCATTTCGCGTACTTTAAAGAAGCTGAACAGGATGAAAATAATGCCTGAAATGAAAACGGCACCCAAAGCCACACGCCAGTCCACGCCCATGCCTTTGACGACGGCAAAGGTAAAGTAGGCGTTCAAACCCATGCCCGGAGCGAGGGCAATCGGGTAGTTGCCGACAAAGCCCATCACGAAACAGCCGATGGCGGAGGCGATACAGGTGGCCACAAATACTGCGCCCATATCCATGCCGGTTTCGCCCAAAATCAGGGGATTGACGATGATGATGTAGCACATGGCGAGGAAGGTTGTCACACCGGCCATAATTTCCGTGCGGACGTTGGTCTGATTGGCGTTGAGGTTGAATAATCTTTCCAAAACGCTTTGATTTGAAGAACTCATTTCGAGATATTCCTTTGGGGAAAGCCGTTTAAGGACGGTATCAGCGGGTTTAACTGCCGGAAGCTCGGATTTGCTCCTTAACTTCTCAACAGATAAGGGAATTTTCGGGCGGTATTATACTGAAAAGCCTTTTGTTCGGGTAATAAAAATACATGAATCAGATAATGCCGGGCCAAGCCAAGATAAAGGCCGTCTGAACAGTTTCAGACGGCCTTTGTTTGTGTGTGCTTATACCGGTTTGCCTTTCAGGGAGAAGGTGTAGGCTTCGGTGATTTCCAAATCGATCATTTGGTTGATCATGTCGGGTGTGCCGGTAAAGTTGACCACGCGGTTGTTGGCGGTACGGGCTTGCAGTTGGTCAGGGTCTTTTTTGGAGATACCTTCAACCAAGCAGCGTTGAACCGTGCCGATCATGGTTTGATTGATGCGCGCGGTTTCGGCTTCGATGACTTCGTTCAAAGCTTCGAGGCGGCGCACTTTTTCTTCGTGCGGCGTGTCGTCGTGCAGGTTGGCGGCAGGCGTACCTGGGCGCGGACTGTAAATAAAGACGAAGCTCAAGTCGAAGGCAATGTCTTTCACCAGTTTCAAGGTTTGCTCGAACTCGCGCTCGGTCTCGCCCGGGAAGCCGACGATAAAGTCGGAGCTGAGGCACAAATCAGGACGGATGGCGCGCAGTTTGCGGATGATGGATTTGTATTCCAAGGCGGTGTAGCCGCGTTTCATTGCGCTCAATACGCGGTCGGAACCGCTTTGAATCGGCAGGTGCAGGTGGGAAACCAGCTTCGGCAGGTCGCGGTAGCACTCGATAATCGCGTCGGTAAATTCGCGCGGATGGCTGGTGGTAAAGCGCAGGCGTTCGATGCCGGGGATTTCGTGGACGATGCGCAACAAAGTGGCAAAGTCGCAGATTTCGCCGTTTTCCATTTCGCCGCGATAGGCATTGACGTTTTGGCCTAAGAGGTTGATTTCTTTAACGCCTTGTTGCGCCAAACCGGCAATTTCGGTCAATACGTCGTTGAGCGGGCGGGAGAATTCTTCGCCGCGGGTATAAGGGACGACGCAGTAAGAGCAGTATTTGGAACAGCCTTCCATAATGGAAATGAATGCCGAACCGCCTTCTACGCGCGCAGGCGGCAGGTGGTCGAATTTCTCGATTTCGGGGAAGGAAATGTCGATTTGAGACAGACCGGTGGTTTCTTTATCGACGATGAGTTTGGGCAGGCGGTGCAGCGTTTGCGGGCCGAAAACCACGTCCACATACGGAGCGCGTTTGACGATGTTCTCACCTTCTTGAGAGGCAACGCAGCCGGCAACGCCGATGATGAGGTCGGGATTTTTTTCTTTGAGCGGACGTACGCGGCCTAAGTCGGAGAAGACTTTCTCTTGCGCTTTTTCACGCACGGAGCAGGTGTTGAACAAGATGATGTCGGCGTCGTCAGGTTGGGTAACCTGCTCGATGCCGCCGTGTTCTTCGGCGAGGACGGACAGCATTTTTTCGCTGTCGTACTCGTTCATTTGGCACCCGAAGGTGCGGATAAATACTTTTTTCATGGTTTGTTTTGATTGACTTGCTTGTTGTAAAAGGGTTCAGACGGCCTGTGCAATACTCTGGTCGTCTGAAAAATTATTCTTCCGCCTTTTTCTGCTTTTTGGCGTGTTCGATGAACCTGTCGGCCTCGGCGTCGGTCAAAATCCAGATTTCGCGGACGAGGCGGCTTTCTTCGTTGTATTTGAACGCAACGGCTTTGCCGGTTTGATTCAGCAGGCGGCCCATGGGGATGAAACGGTCGTTTTCATCGTGGATTTTGGTGAAGCGGGTGATTTGCAGTTTGGCTGCGTTGCCGTCCACAATGCCCAAGGTCAGCAGGCGCGTCCAAGAAAAACCGCCTTTGCTGACTTTCAGATAAGGCAGATCGACGGTTTTTAAAACGGCCACATCCATATCGTCAGGCAGGCTGCGTTGTGCATGGACGAGGGAGGACGCCAAAAGGGCGAGGCTGAGTATGAATCCGCGTAACATGATGCTTTTCTTTTATTGTTTCAATAGGTCGCGGATTATAGCACAAGCAGGAAAAATATGGATAGAGTGTTTGTTTTTAAAGAATAATTTTGATTTTGCGCCCGATTCTTATTTTGAAGCCTGGGCCGTCTGAAAAGGATTTGGTGTTAAAATGGCATCGATTTGATTTTCAGACGACCTCTTACGAAAGAATTGACCATGAACCGTAATGAAAGCTTGTTCAACCGCGCCAAAGCCATTATTCCCGGCGGCGTGAACTCTCCTGTGCGCGCATTCGGCAGCGTCGGCGGCGTACCGCGCTTTATCAAAAAGGCAGAAGGCGCGTATGTTTGGGACGAAAACGGCACGCGTTATACCGACTATGTCGGCTCTTGGGGCCCTGCGATTGTCGGCCATGCCCATCCCGAAGTCATTGAAGCCGTGCGCGAAGCAGCATTGGGCGGTTTGTCGTTTGGTGCGCCGACTGAAGGCGAAATTGTCATTGCCGAAGAAATCGCTAAAATCATGCCGTCCGTCGAGCAGCTGCGCCTTGTCAGCTCCGGCACGGAAGCAACGATGACCGCCATCCGTCTGGCACGCGGTTTTACCGGACGCGACAAAATCATCAAGTTTGAAGGCTGCTACCACGGCCATTCCGACAGCCTGTTGGTGAAAGCAGGCAGCGGTCTGCTGACGTTTGGCAACCCTTCTTCCGCCGGTGTGCCTGCCGACTTTACCAAACACACTTTGGTACTCGAATACAACAATATCGCCCAACTGGAAGAAGCCTTTGCCCAAAGCGGCAATGACATTGCCTGTGTGATTTTGGAGCCTTTTGTCGGCAATATGAATCTGGTTAGGCCGTCTGAAGCCTTTGTCAAAGCCTTGCGCGAATTGACTGAAAAACACGGTGCCGTGTTGATTTACGACGAAGTGATGACCGGTTTCCGCGTGGCGCTGGGCGGTGCGCAATCTTTGCACGGCATCAAGCCTGATTTGACCACCATGGGCAAAGTGATCGGCGGCGGTATGCCTTTGGCGGCGTTCGGTGGCCGTAAAGACATTATGGAATGTATTTCCCCGTTGGGCGGCGTGTATCAGGCAGGCACATTGTCCGGTAATCCGATTGCGGTTGCGGCCGGTTTGAAAACGCTGGAAATCATTCAGCGCGAAGGCTTCTATGAAAACCTGACTGCCCTGACCCAACGCCTCGCCAACGGTATTGCCGACGCGGCTAAAGCGCATGGCGTTGAATTTACGGCGGACAGCGTGGGCGGTATGTTTGGTTTGTATTTTGCCAGCCATACGCCGCAAAACTATGCCGACATGGCGCGTTCCAATATCGACGGTTTCAAACATTTCTTCCACGGTATGCTCGACCGCAATGTCGCATTCGGCCCGTCAGCTTACGAAGCCGGTTTTGTTTCCGCCGCGCATACGCCTGAGCTGATTGACGAAACCATTGCTGTGGCACACGAAGTGTTCAAAGAAATGGCAAAATAAAAGCTGAAGTTGTCATGTGAAAATGAAAAAAGGCCGTCTGAAAAATATTCAGACGGCCTTTCGCTATTTTAAATAAATGCTTGATTATGCTTCTTCAGCTTTGCTGCGGATAATCAGCAGAGGCAGGTGGCTTTGACGCATTACGGTCTCGGCGAAGCTGCCCATCAGCAGGTGCATCAGGCCGGTGCGGCCGTGTGTGCCGAGTACCAACAGGTCTGCGCCGTTGTTGTCGGCGTAGTCAACCAAGTCTTGCGCCATTTCGCGCGCGCCTTTGTTGGCAACCAACAGGTGTTTCACGATGTTTTCAACGCCGCTTTCACGCGCTGTTTTTTCTGCGAAATCCAAAACTTCGTTACCTTGAGCCACTGCGGCGGCTTCGTAGCTTTCGTGTTGCAGGAATTCAGGAGCCAAAGCCATGTATTCTGCAGGGTTGGCAACGTGAACCAAAGTCAGTTGGGCTTTGTTGAGGCTTGCCAGTTCGGCGGCATGTTTCAATGCATTGAGGGAGGTCTCGCTACCGTCAACGGCTACAACCAGATGTTTGTACATATTCATTCTCCTTTTGCGCCGAGTAGCGGCACTTTCGTTTAATATGAAATCAGAACTTGTCTGAATGTGAAACGATTATAAACTCTTTCGGGCAGGTACAACAGCCCATCTGCTTTCAAGTATAATGTCTGTCCGAATCGCCTGTCGCGTTTTTCATTAATTTATTGATATATCACAAGGTTGCTTATGCAGGACGCTGCTTTTCTTTCTTCGCGCCGCTTTGGCGGTATTGCCAGACTTTACGGAGACGAAGCGCTGGCGCGCTTTTCGCGTGCGCATGTGTGCGTGGTCGGCGTCGGCGGCGTCGGCTCGTGGGCGGTGGAGGCGTTGGCGAGGAGCGGCATCGGTCGTTTAACGCTGATTGATTTGGACAATGTTGCCGAATCCAATGTCAACCGCCAGTTGCACGCTTTGACCGATGATTTCGGTAAGGCAAAAGTTACCGCTTTGCGCGAACGCATTGCCCAAATCAATCCGCAATGCGAAGTGACGGAAATCGAAGATTTTGTTACCGAAGACAATCTGGACGAACTTTTCAGACGGCCTTTTGACTTCGTCATCGACGCCATCGACCAAATCCGTGTCAAAGCGGCGATGGCGGCGTATTTCGTGCAACATAAACAACCGTTTATTATCAGCGGCGGCGCGGGCGGACAGAAAAATCCGGCTTTAATCCAAACTGCCGATTTAAGCCGCGTCACCCACGACCCGTTGCTTTCCAATTTGCGCTATACCTTGCGCAAACGCTACGGCTTCAGCCGCAATACCAAAGAAAAAATGCGCGTGCCTTGCGTTTATTCAACCGAGAATATTACGCCGCCGCAATCCGGCGAAGCGTGTTCGACCGATGTCGCGCCGCAAGGTTTGTCCTGCGCGGGCTATGGGGCGAGTATGCTGGTAACGGCTTCGTTTGGGCTGTATTGTGCGCAGGCTGCGGTGGAGCATATCGCAGGGCGGAAGTGAGGGGTAGGAAATGGGTAAGAGCCGATTTTTTAAAGCCTACTTTATTGCCAGTCTGATTTATGCGGTATGGTTCGGCGTATTGATGTATGCCGTCGATCCGATGTTTCTCGATGTGATGGAATGCAATACGTTGCCCGGCGATTATTTGTGTGTGCAAAGCGGTTATACCCGTCCATTCACCACTTTTCTTTATCCGTGTCTGTCCGTCGTGATATTCAGCCTTTTGCACGCCGGTATCATGAAATGGCGCAAACGCCGTTCGGTTAAAATGATTTGGCTTTTGGTCGGCTGCGAAAGTTTGCTGTTGTTGGCTTTGATGGTGGCGATGCTTGCGAGGGATGGTTTTGTGTTGTCCCGAGATATCGGTTTGGTACTGACGGGTACGGTTTTCGCCAGCCTGCCGCTGTTGGGTATGGCCTTGGCTCAGACCTTTGCCGTCGCCATTGTTTCTTTGCAAATCAATCGTAAAAAACGCTGATTTTTATATTAAAAACGGCTTGTCCTCGTTTCAGACGGCCTTTTGTTGATGAAACTTCTTACTAAACTTAAAAAGAAAAAGACCCTTTAACCATGCCTTCAGAACACCTTATTTCTTCCACTGCCGCAACGCCGTCTGAACATACCGTTGCGTGGGTGTTCGGTCAGCCTGTTACCGATGTGCCGCAGGATTTGTTTATTCCGCCTGATGCGTTGAAGGTGGTATTAAGCAGCTTCCAAGGGCCGTTGGATTTGCTGCTGTACCTTATCCGCAAGCAGAATATCGATGTCCTCGATATTCCTATGGTGAAGATTACTGAGCAGTATCTGCACTATATTGCCCAAATGGAAGCGTATCAGTTTGATTTGGCGGCGGAATACCTGTTGATGGCAGCAATGCTGATTGAAATTAAATCGCGCCTGCTGTTGCCGCGTCCTGAAGAAGTTGAGGATGAAGAGGCGGATCCGCGTGCCGAGCTGGTGCGCCGTCTGTTGGCTTACGAACAGATGAAACTGGCGGCTCAGGGTTTGGATGCGTTGCCGCGCGCCGGACGTGATTTTGCTTGGGCGTATTTGCCGCTGGAAATTGCGGTCGAAGCAAAGTTGCCGGAAGTGTACGTTGCCGATTTGACGCAGGCTTGGTTGGGTATTTTATCGCGTGCCAAGCATACGCGCAGTCATGAAGTGGTGCGGGAAACCATTTCCGTGCGTGCGCAGATGACGGCGATTTTGCGTCGTTTGAACGAAAGCGGTATCAGCAAGTTCAGCGATTTGTTTAAGCCGGAGCAGGGCGCGACATATGTGGTGGTCAATTTTATTGCATTGCTGGAATTGGCTAAAGAGGGCTTGGTGCGTATCGTACAGCCGGAAAATTATGGCGAAATCGAAATCAGCCTGAAAGACGGTTTGGAAACAAATGAAGCCGAAATGTTTTCAGACGGCCTTGAAGCCGATGAAACCGATAACGAAAATTTGAATAAAGAGAACTAAAATGAATTCGACGACGAGTCATACCAAAGCTTCTTTATGGGCGGTGGGCTTAATGCTGTTTGCCCTGTTTTTTGGGGCAGGGAACTTGATTTTTCCAGCTTTTTTGGGACAGCAGGCCGGTGAAAACTGGCTTTCGGCGATGTTCGGTTTTCTGCTGACCGGGGCGGGTTTGCCATTGTTGGGCGTGATTGCCGTCGGCTATTCCGGCTCGCGCGATGTGGAAGCATTGGCCTCCCGTGTTGCGCCTTGGTACGGCGTGACTTTTGCCACTGCGCTTTATCTGGCAATCGGCCCTCTGTTTGCCATGCCGCGTACGGCAACGGTATCTTTTGAAACTGCAATTTCTCCTTTCATTGATGAGTCTTGGAAAAACATCGCATTGGCCGTATTCAGCCTGGTGTTTTTCGGTATTACTTATTGGCTGTCGATTTCTCCGGGTAAGCTGGTTGACCGTATCGGTAAAATCCTTACGCCCGTTTTGTTGCTAGCAATTGCAATATTGGTCGGCTATGCCGCTATTAACCCGATGGGTATGCCGCAGGCGGCGCAAGGCGATTTTGCTACTCATCCGTTGGTTAAAGGCATTTTGGAAGGCTACGGCACCATGGACGCGCTGGCTTCGCTGGTGTTTGCCATTATCGTCATCGATGCCGTTCGCGCCATGGGCGTGGACAATCGCGCGGACTTGCTGAAGACCACGACGATTTCGGGCGTGTTGGCAGCTTCTTGTTTGGCAGTGGTTTATCTGTTTATCGGCTATATGGGCGCGACAGGTGTGGCCGGTATCGGCTTACAGGAAAACGGCGCGTCGGTTTTGTCTAAAACCGCACAGCACTATTTCGGTACGGCCGGTATTGTGTTGCTTGGCGTCATGGTGCTGCTTGCCTGTCTGAGTACGGCGGTTGGCTTGATTACTTCATGCGCCGAATATTTCAACCGTCTTTGCCCGGGTATTTCTTATAAAATCTTTGTGATACTGAATACGGTGGTGTCTATCCTGTTGGCCAACAAAGGCCTGTCAGCGATTTTGCAGTTTTCCATCCCTATGTTGATGCTGTTGTATCCGCTGACCATCGTCATCATTTTGCTGGCCTTGACAGATAAACTGTTTGGCGGCGGCCGTATTGTCTATTTCTGCACCATGATGGCGGCCCTTATGGTCGGCTTGCTCGATGCCTATAAGGCCGCGTTTGGATTTGATGCCGATACCGCAGCTGCCATCGAGCGCGCATTGCCGTTTTACAATATCGGTCTAGGGTGGGTTGTTCCCTCTTTAGCCTGCTTTATACTCGGCTGTATTTTGAATGCGGCGTTGAAGAAAAAAGCATGATGATAAACAGGCCGTCTGAAAATGTTCAGACGGTCTGTTTATTTCGCCGACCACGCAAACGACAGATGATTTTTTTAAAGAAATCCGTTATAATTGAAAAGTTAAGGCTTTGCGAAATACCGTTTCGCAGATGCAACATATTGAGAAGATTTATTTCCACAAATCCCGTTTTTTCAGCAAACGACTTGAACTGAAGGCGGATTTCGTGGTATAAATCGCGTTTTACTATTTTAGAAGTTTGGAGACTAACCATGGCACGAGTTTGCAAAGTGACCGGTAAGCGCCCGATGTCTGGCAATAACGTATCACACGCCAACAACAAAACCAAACGTCGTTTTTTGCCTAACTTGCAATCACGTCGTTTCTGGGTAGAAAGTGAAAACCGCTGGGTTCGCCTGCGCGTTTCTAACGCTGCATTGCGCACCATCGATAAAGTAGGCATTGATGTCGTATTGGCTGATTTGCGTGCTCGCGGCGAAGCTTAATTTAAACACCATTAATTAAGGATTACTGCAATGCGCGATAAAATCAAACTGGAGTCCAGTGCTGGTACTGGTCACTTCTACACAACTACTAAAAACAAACGTACTATGCCTGGCAAACTGGAAATCAAAAAATTTGACCCAGTAGCCCGTAAACACGTTATTTACAAAGAAACTAAATTGAAATAATCCGGTTTCTTCCAAGAAAAAGCTCCTGTTTTGCAGGAGCTTTTCTTTTTATTTCATGATTAGTTTTGGAGGGCTTGTTTCAAATGTGTATGCAAGATATTTTTGGATTGCTTTGGAATAGACAAAATAAAAGAGCGTGTATCCATTGGGATTACGCTCTTTTATTTTTCAGACGGCCTGATAGGGGGTGAGCTGTCTTAAATCACTAATAAACATTTAACAACGACTTAATGATCGACCTTGATGCCTTGGTTGTCGGAATGTTGTTTTTTATCCAGCTCTTTTTGCAAGGTATCACATGGCGTGTCGCAATCGCACATTTTCTTCATGCCGAGAGAGGAAATGCCGCCGCAGCTGCCTTTGATGGTGCGTTTGGAGAAAATATAGCCGACTGCCATGCCGAGGATGACAATGATAAAAATGCCGAAAGTAAGGAGGAGGGTTTTCATGTGTGTATTCCTGAAGGTTAGTTTAATAATTTCTTGAATGCGCTGGACATTTTAGTATGGTAGCCGCCTTGCGGGGTTCGGATGATAAGGAAAACGGCGAGATTTTCTTGCTCGGCAAGTTTAAGCGCTTCGGTTTCTCCGAGGACGAACAATCCGGTTGAAAGGCCGTCTGCAAGTGTGGCGTTTTCTGCTACTACGCTGATGGAAGCAAGGTTGTGGCTGATGGGTTGTTTGGTTTTAGGGTTGATAATATGGGAAAGGCGGCGGCCTGATTTATCGACATGGAAAATACGGTAGTCGCCGGATGTGGCCAGTGATTTATTGTCCAATGGAATGGTAATTTGAGTGGTGCCGCCTTGAACGATATTGGGCTGCTCAATGCCGATACGCCAAGGGTTGCCTTGCGCATTGTGGCCTTTGCCATGCAACTCGCCTCCGATTTCTACTAAATAATTGCCGATATTGAGTTTTTCAAGTTCGGCGGCGGTTTTATCCACACCAAAGCCTTTGGCGATGGAGGATAGGTCTAAATAGACTTCGGGATGGGTTTTGGCAAGTGTAGGCTGCTGTCCGTCTTGGGAAAGTTTGAGTTTGTCCGTACCGACCATTTCTGAAGCATGTTGGATTTCTTGTGCAGTCGGTTCGTGCGTAATTTCTTTTTGCGGGCCGAATCCCCAGAGGTTGACCAAAGGGCCGACGGTTACGTCCAGCGCGCCGTGCGTCAGTTTGTTTAAACGCAAGGCTTCTCCGGTCACATAGGCAAAGTCTTGGGAAATGGGCATGGCCTGATTGACGGTGCGCAGCTGGTTGAATTGGCTGATTTCGGAATCGGTCTGGTAGGTAGACATTTGCCGATTGACTTCTTTAAGCGCGTCATCAATGCGTTTTTGTATTTCGGCAGGGGAGGGGAGTTTATCTTGGCCGTCTGAAAGATATTTGACGGTATAGGTCGTGCCCATGGTCTCGCCTTGCAGGGTGATGGTTTGTTGTTGTTTTTCGGGTTGGCAGGCAGAGAGCGTGAGTGCGGAAACGATGGCAACGGTGTAGCCGATTATCGGACGGTAAAACGAATTAGAAAGAAACAGCATAAGGGATTTGCGGATTATTTTTTGAAGCCTTTATTGTATCGTAAAAGAAAGGTTCAGGCCGTCTGAAAGTATGGTTTTCAGACGACCTGGCAATAAAAAAGGAAGAAACCGAAGTTTCTTCCTTTTTGTCTGTTAGCCGCCGAAATCGTCCAAAAGGATGTTTTCGTCTTCCACGCCCAAGTCTTTGAGCATTTTGATCACGGACTGGTTCATGATTGGAGGGCCGCACATGTAGAATTCGCAGTCTTCCGGTGCTTCGTGGTTTTTCAGGTGGTTTTCGTAAACCACGTTGTGAATGAAGCCTGTGTAACCGTCCCAGTTGTCTTCAGGCAATGGGTCGGACAGGGCGACGTGCCATGTGAAGTTCGGGAATTCTGCTGCGAGTTGGTCGAAGTCTTCAACATAGAACATCTCGCGTTTAGAACGTGCACCATACCAGAAGGTAATCTTACGTTTGGAGTTCAAACGTTTCAGCTGGTCGAAAATGTGGGAACGCATCGGAGCCATACCCGCACCACCGCCGATAAATACCATTTCGGCATCGGTGTCTTTGGCGAAGAATTCGCCAAACGGGCCGGAGATGGTTACTTTGTCGCCGGGTTTAAGCGACCAGATGTAGGACGACATTTGTCCCGGAGGCGCATCGGGTACGCGCGGAGGCGGCGTGGCGATACGCACGTTCAGCATGATGATGCCTTTTTCTTCTGGATATGAAGCCATGGAGTAAGCGCGCAAAATCGGCTCGTCCACTTTGGAAACATATTGCCACAGATTGTATTTGTCCCAGTCTTCGTGGTATTCCTTAGGAATGTCGAAGTCTTTGTAGGCGACAGTATGAGGAGGAGCTTCAATTTGGATGTAGCCGCCGGCGCGGAAAGGAACTTCTTCACCTTCAGGAATGGCAAGCTTGAGTTCTTTAATGAACGTTGCTTTGTTGTCATTGGAGATGACGGTGCATTCCCATTTTTTCACACCGAACACTTCTTCCGGTACTTCGATGTCCATGTCGGTTTTAACGTTGACCTGACAAGACAGGCGGCAGCCTTCGCGCGCTTCGCGTTTGCTGATGTGGGACAACTCAGTTGGCAGAATGTCGCCACCGCCGCTTTTCACGACAACGCGGCACTGACCGCATGAGCCGCCGCCACCGCAGGCGGAAGGAACGAAGATGCCTTGGCTGGCAAGCGCACCCAGCAGTTTGCCGCCGGCAGGCATCGTCAGCTCTTTTTCGTTATTGACTTTGATGGTGATGTCGCCTTCGCTCACCAACTTGGATTTGGCAAACAGAATCATCAGTGCCAACACCAAGACGATGAGGGTGAACATCACGATACCTAAAATAATCTCCATGCCGATTCCTTTCTTATAACTGGATGCCGGAGAACGACATAAACGCCATTGCCATCAGGCCAGCAGCGATAAAGGTAATGCCCAAGCCTTTGAGGCCTTTAGGGACATCCGAATATTTCATTTTTTCGGTAATGCCCGCCAAAGCGACAATAGCCAAAAGCCAGCCCAGACCTGCACCGAAACCATATACAACGGACTCGCCGAAGTTGTATTCGCGTTGCGCCATAAATGATACGGCACCGAAAATCGCGCAGTTTACGGTAATCAGAGGCAGGTAGATACCCAATGCGTTGTAGAGGGCAGGGACGAATTTATCCAAGAACATTTCCAAAATCTGCACCAAAGCAGCAATCACGCCGATGAAGGTGATGAATTTCAGGAAGGTCAGGTCTACGCCTTCAACCAGCGCACCGTCTTTCAACAGCGAGTAAACAAGTTGGTTGGCTGGGACGGACAGGCCGAGTACGAAAGTTACGGCAACGCCCAAACCGAATGCAGTGGATACTTTTTTAGATACCGCCAAAAACGTACACATCCCCAAGAAGAAGGAAAGTGCCATGTTTTCCAGAAAGACGGATTTTACAAAGAGGCTTAAGTAATGTTCCATGTGTTATTTCTCCGCCTGTTCAGGTTTCCAAGTGCGCAGACCCCATACCAAGAAGCCGATGATGAAGAACGCGCTAGGGGCGAGCAGGAACAAGCCGTTGGTTTGATACCAGCCGCCATCTTGTACGGTTTGGAAAATGGTGTAGCCAAAGAGCTTGCCAGAGCCGATCAGTTCGCGGATGGTTGCGATGATGATCAACATCATGCCGTAACCTGCGCCGTTGCCGATACCGTCAACCAAGCTTTCCAGCGGCGGCTCTTTCATTGCGAATGCTTCGGCACGGCCCATTACGATACAGTTGGTAATAATTAGGCCGACGAATACGGACAGCTGTTTGGACAGCTCATAAGCAAAGGCTTGGAGCAGTTGGTCAACCAGCGTTACCAAGGAAGCAACAATCGCCATTTGCACAATAATACGGATGCTGTTAGGGATATAGTTGCGTACCAAAGAAATGAAGAAGCTGGAAAAACCGGTTACCAAAGCTACGGAAATACCCATTACGATGGCCGTCTGAAGTTTGGTGGTAACCGCCAAAGCCGAACAAATACCCAAAACCTGCAAGGCAATCGGGTTGTTGTCGATAAAGGGTGAAAACATCAAATATTTCAAGCGTTTCATGTCAGCCATTATTGTGCTCCTGCTGATTTCAATTTGTTCAGGTAGGGGATATAGCCGTTTTCGCCGAACCAGTAGGCGAACGAACCTTGCACGCCTTTAGATGTCAGCGATGCGCCGGAGAGGGCATCTACGCCGTGTTCTTTGTCCGAACTTGCGCCTTTGCCAACATGCAGGGCGAGTTTGCCTTGTTCGTCAAACAGTTTTTTGCCGACGAATTTTTGTTGCCACAACGGATTGCCGATTTCGCCGCCCAAACCCGGAGTTTCACCTTGGTCGTAGTAGGTGATGCCGTTGATGGTATTGCCGTCGGGTTGAATGGCGACAAAACCGTACATGACAGACCACAAGCCGTTACCGTGCATAGGCAGGATGATTTGGCTGACTTTGCCGTCTTCGCCTTTTACCAAGTAAACCTCAGTGTATTTGGCACGGCTTTTGATGCCGGCCAAATCGTCTTCGGGTTTGATTTGGATGCTTTGGGCAGGGTCTTTGCCTGCGATGCGCGCGCTGAAGTCTTTCGGCGCGTCTTTCACGTATTCGCCTGTTGCCAAATCGACAACGCGTTGCTCGATACGTTCGGCAAAGGTTTTGCTGATGTCGGTGTTTTTATCCATCAAACCGGCTACGCTTAAGATATAGCCTTGTTTGTCTTGGAGCTTTTGTTTCTCTTGGATAGGTTTCAAGCCGACGACCGCACCAGCAACGATGATGGAACAAATCAGGCTGACAACCAATACCACAATCAGCGTGCCACTGAAGCTGTCTTTATCGAATTTCTTAGCCATTGCTGCGCGCCTTTCTGCGTTTGATGTTCGCTTGTGCGACGAAATAGTCGAAAATTGGGGCAAACAGGTTGGCAAACAGAATCGCCAACATCATGCCTTCGGGGTAAGCAGGGTTGACCACGCGGATCAACACGCACATCACACCGATAAGCGCGCCGTACCACCATTTGCCAACATTGGTAAAGGAAGCGGAAACAGGGTCGGTCGCCATAAACAGCATACCGATGGCGAAGCCGCCGACCACCAAGTGCCAATACCAAGGCATGGAGAACATGGCGTTGGTGTCCGAACCGATGAAGTTAAACAGAGAAGACATGGCAATCATACCGATCATCACGCCGGCGATAATGCGCCAAGAGGCAATACGGGTGAACACGATAAAAGCGCCGCCGATTAAAAGCGCCAAAGTGGATACTTCGCCGATTGAGCCGGGTACGTTACCGATAAACGCATCCATCCAAGAAATGGTTTGACCGGTTACAGCGTTTTTCAGGCCGTCTGCACCGTGTGCCGCCCATTGCGCCAAAGCAGTGGCACCTGAATAGCCGTCAACCGCAGTCCAAATGGTATCGCCGGTAATGTTGGCAGGGTAGGCGAAGAACAGGAACGCACGACCTGCAAGAGCAGGGTTCATGAAGTTTTTACCTGTACCGCCGAATACTTCTTTCGCAACCACAACGCCGAAAGAAATACCCAAAGCCGCTTGCCACAAAGGCAGGGTAGGGGGAACGATCAAAGCAAACAGAATCGAAGTCACGAAGAAACCTTCGTTGATTTCGTGTTTGCGTACGGATGCGAACAAAACTTCCCAGAAGCCGCCCACAACAAATACAGTCGCGTAAATCGGCAGGAAGAAAATCGCGCCGAACAGCATTTTGCCCAACACACCCGCTTCAGACGACATATTGATGCCCAAAGCGTTGGCAAGGGCGTAGTGCCAGTTGTTGGCGATATTTTGTTGCAGCAAATCAGGCGTTAACGCACCGAATGCCTGTGCGCCGACGTTGTACATACCGTAGAACATGGCAGGGAACAAAGCCAGCCACACCAAAATCATCATGCGCTTGGAGTCGAGTGCATCGCGGACGTGCGCCGCTTTGCGCGTTACCGCGCCGGATGTATAGAAAATCGTCGCTGCAGCTTCGTAGAGGGCATACCATTTTTCATGTTTGCCGCCCGGCAGGAAGTGCGGTTCGATTTTTTCAAGAAAATGTTTCAAGCCCATAATCAGCCTTCCTTCTCAATGGTTTCCAGCACCTTGCGCAACAGCGGGCCGTATTCGTATTTGCCCGGGCAGACGAAGCTGCACAAAGCGAGGTCTTCTTCGTCCAATTCCAAGCAACCCAGTGCCTGAGCGCTGTCAGTATCGCCGACGATTAAATCGCGCAGGAGCAGGGTAGGCAGGATATCCAAGGGCATTACGCGCTCGTAAGTGCCGATCGGTACCATGGCGCGGTCGCCGCCGTTGACGGCTGTGTTGAACTTGAAGAGTTTGTTTTTCAGGAAATGGCCGAGGGTTGTGCGCGTGATGGAGTATTTGTCCGGTTGTGGCGCAACCCAGCCGAACAGCTCTTTGCTGCGGCCTTCTTCGATAACGGAAATCTGATTGTGGTAGCGGCCGAGGTAATCGTGCGCGCCTTGTGCAATCGCGCCGTTCAATACCGAGCCGGAAATCACGCGGTTGTCTGCGTCAACCAATTCGCCCGCAGTAATTTGTGATACTTTCGCACCCAAAACGGTACGCAAGAGACGCGGTTTGTTGACTTGAGAGCCACCCAAGGCAATCACGCACTCGGTGTTCAGACGGCCTGTTGCAAACAAACGGCCAATGGCAATCACATCTTGATAATTGATGGTCCAAACGGTTTTGTTCGCACCGACTGGCTCGATGAAATGAATGTGCGTGCCACTCAAACCGGCAGGGTGCGGACCGCCAAATTCATGTGTTTCGATGTTGGCAGCGTTTTCAGACGGCACATCTGCGCCGGCTGCTTTACACACATGGATTTTACGCTCGGTCAGGCGGCTTAATACCAACAGGCCGCGTTTGAAATCTTCGGCGGCTTCTTTGATAATGACCGTAGGGTCGGCAGCCAGCGGATTGGTGTCCATCGCATTGACGAAGATGGCGAACGGCTCGGCATCGACGGCAGGGATTTTGCTGAACGGACGGGTGCGCAGCGCAGTCCACAAACCGGATTGAATCAGGTTGCGGCGTACTTCTTCGCTGCTCAATTTTGCCAGCGCTTCAGGTGCATAGCGTTCGAACTCGATTTCGTCGTTGCCTTCAACGGCAATCACGACTGACTGAAGTACGCGCTTTTCGCCACGGTGAATCGCGGCGATTTTGCCTGAAGCCGGAGCGGTAAATACTACGCCCGGATTCTTTTTGTCTTCAAACAGCACTTGGCCTTTTTTGACGGCTTCGCCTTCCTTGATTTTCATCGAGGGGCGCATGCCGACATATTCTTCGCCAAGCAACGCGACTTCGGTAATGGCCGGGCCGTCATAAATGACTTGCTCCGGTCTGCCTGCGATAGGCAGGTCTAAGCCTTTTTTTATCTTAATCATAAGGATGCGTTACTTTTTGGTGGGTTGAGATTCGGATGTCGGATTGTTTTTTCAGACGGCATGTAATGCTTTGAAACAAAGGATGGGCCGTCTGAAAAAAGCAGAGGTTTGCTATAAAAACAACGAATAAACGCAAACAACAAAGCTTTAGATTTTATCAGGTATAGGCTGTTTTATGTCAGTTTTACGCTTATTTTTACGGGAAAAGTGGGAAAAAAGTAGGAATGTGTAATCGAATGTTAAGGGAAATAATTTTTAACTGTTTGATATTTAAACGCTATATTTGATGATATAGCTGAAAATAAAAAAGGCCGTCTGAGTTTCAGACGGCCTTTAAGTTTAAAAGAGCTGCCAAACGAAGAAAATCATCGTATGCAGGGCAAACAGCGGTACCAATACAATTACCGACCATGCCATATAGCCGAAGAAGGAAGGCATCGGTACGCCGCGTTGTTCGGCAATGGCTTTGACCATGAAGTTCGGCGCATTACCGATATAAGTGAGCGCGCCCATAAATACGGAACCCATGGATACTGCCAGCAATGAATGGAATAGGTGGCCTGTCATCAAGGCTTGGGCATCGCCACCGGCCATATTGAAGAACACCAAATAAGTCGGCGCGTTATCCAAGAATGCCGACAAAATGCCGCTCATCCAGAAATACATCACATTAATCGGATTGCCTGCTGCGTCGTGAACCAAAGAAACAACGGAAGCCAATGCACCTGTTTCGCCGGCTTTCAAAATCGCCAAAACAGGCGAAATGGTAATGAAAATACCCAAAAACAGTTTGCCCACTTCGGCAATCGGCTCGAAGTTGAACTCATTGCCTGCGCGTACCTGTTTGGGCGTGATAATCCAAGATACGGCGGTCAAAGCCAGCAAAATGCCATCGCGCATCAGGTTTTGCAAAGCGTAATGGCTGCCCAAGATTTCAAAGCCCGGATGATTTGGTTTCCACAAACCGGACAGCAAAACCGCACCGACTACGCCGGCCAGTAACAGGAAATTCCATTTGCCGTAAATTTTGATTTTTTCTTCTTTATCGGAAGGAGCGGGAGCAAGGTGCTCGCTTTGTTCACGGTTGAAGTGTTGGCTGTCGATGATGTAGAAAACGGCTAGCAAAATCACAGAACTGATTAATACAGGCATCAGCATGTGTTTGACCGTCCACATGAAATCTACGCCTTTCAGGAATCCTAAGAACAGCGGAGGATCACCTAAAGGAGTCAGACCGCCGCCGATATTTGCTACCAAGAAAATGAAGAAAATCACGATGTGAACGCGGTAGTGGCGTTTATGGTTGGCTTTCAAAAGCGGACGAATCATCAACATCGCCGCGCCTGTTGTCCCCATGATGGAAGACAAAGCCGTGCCGACTGCCAACAGGGTTGTATTCAATTTAGGTGAGCCGTGCAAATCGCCGCTGACAAAAATACCGCCTGAAATGGTATAGAGCGCTAAAAGCAGCAGGATAAAGGGGATATATTCTTCAACCAACGCATGGGCAACGGTATGTACGCCGGCTCCGAAACCAAAGGTGATGATAAACGGCGTTAAAAACAGCAGCGTCCAAAACGCTGTAATTTTGCCGAAGTGGTGGTGCCAAATATGGGAGAAAAACAGAGGTCCGAGTGCAATGGACAAGAGAATCAGTGCAAACGGCAGACCCCAAAGCAGGCTTGCGGATGAGCCGTCAAAATCGGATGCCGCAGCAGGAAAGGCGGCAAGAAGCAGTAAAAATGAGAGAGAGCGCATAGTATTTCCTTTTTATTCTGTTGCACCGTGAGGAACTTCGTTGAGAAAGCACGGCGGTGAAATATTCAGGCCGTCTGAAAATATCCAGACGAACTGCGCGGTTGTGTCAGGGGAAAGTATAACGCAAAGCAAGTGTTAAGGGACGGTTTAGAGTGTTGGAATCAAAAGAAATGTTGATACAAATAAAGGAATCAAAATGAGTAGAATAGTTGGAGGTAGTAAAAAAATGGTTTTGAAACAGGAGTTTGAAATATCGGAAATAATGCTATCGAAAAAATACTTTGAATTAATTTTAGCTAAAATTTACATTTAATTGAATAAATGGAGGCCGTCTGAAAAATGAGGGTCGAATAGGGTGTTTTGGTTCTTACTGATTGTTTTGATGGATAAATTGGGTATGAAAATAAAAAACAGGTAAGCGAAAATGCCCACCTGTTTTATTTTATGCCTCCGGCCGTAACCACATCCACACTGCCACGCAGCTACAGAAGATTGATGAAACGGCACCAATCCACCAGCGTTCTGGAAATTGCCAAAACATAAAAAGGCAAGAAATGGCCATCATGCCGATAGCGAAGAACTTTGCCTTGCGTGGCACAGCGCCGTTGTTTTCCCAGTTTTGTATGATCGGACCAAAGTGGCGGTGATGATACAGCCAATTGTGAAAGCGCGGAGAAGCTTTTGCCCAGCAGGCGGCGGTCAATAAAATGAAAGGCGTAGTCGGCAGTAATGGCAGGAAAATGCCGATAATGCCCAAGACGAGCGACAATGCGCCGCAAAAAATCAATAAATAGCGAACCATCTTCCCATCACCAATTATTTGTTTTCAGATGGCTTGTGATGTGGAAATGGACAACGTGGAATGTCTAATTTATCCCAGCCCTCATGCCCCATTTTTTCCAGCAGCGCGATATTGCGGTCAAAAATTGCCGAGGCATCGGGAAATGCTTCAGCCGCTTTGGCAATACTGTCTTCACGAATCAGGTGCAAGGTCGGGTAGGGCGAACGGTTGGTGTAGTTGCTGATGTCGTCGGCTTCTGTGCCTTCAAATTGAAAATCAGGATGGAACGGCGCAATTTGGACAATGCCTTCCAATTCGTTTTCAACAACGGCATCGTCGGCAATTTCCAGCATTTGGTTGAAGGTTTCAAAATCAGGGAACAGTGTCGGATGAACCAGTAAAGTGGTTTCCAATTCCGAAGCGGAAGTATTGCCCAGAAGCTGCAATTCACGATCCAAGTCTTCAAGAAAACCGTCCAAATGACGGGCTTTGCTGACAACGATGCGAACCAGGTTTTTAACGTGCGGCGCTTTGGCAAACGGGCAGAGATTCAGTCCAATAACGGCTTTTTCCAGCCATTGTTTGGTATGTTCTGAAACAGTATTGGTATCAAGATGGGCGGTGTCAGTCATAGTAAAAGCTTATGTGAATTATTCTTAAAAAGTATACAAGTGTATGGACGTGAAAGCAAACCATTGGAATTTAAAAGGCCGTCTGAACAACAGACGGCCTTTATCAGTTTCAAATCATCAATCCTGAACCAAATGAACCAAAGGCAGAGCGGTCGTGTTTTTAATTTCTTTCAACACAAAACTCGATTGCGCATCTTGCACGCCGTGGTGCGAAAGCAGCGTGTCCAAAACAAAATGGGAAAACGCGTTCATATCGGTAAAAAAGGCATGGAGCAGATAGTCGGTTTCACCCGTTAAAGCAAAGCAGCTCAATACTTCAGGCCAAGCGCGGACAGATTCGGAAAAATCCTCACGCGCATCTTTTGCCTTGCTAATCGATACACGGATAAAAGCCTGCAAGCCCAAGCCCAAAGATACGGGAGAAAGCTGGGCCGCGTATTTTTGAATAATGCCCGCATCTTCAAGCTGTTTGAGACGGCGCAGACAGGGAGAAGGGGAGAGCGCCACCTTTTCAGAAAGCTCAACATTGCTCAACCGCCCGTTTTCCTGCAAAACCTGCAGAATCTTTAAATCTGTTTTATCTAAATTCAGATGAGGCATGATGTTTCTCCCAATGTAGGCAATGTATGTTTTAAAAATGAAAAATGCTTAAAAATAAAGACTTGTATGGTTAAATTATATATTGAGTTCAGATGGGCGACAAATTGTCTTATCAGGAGTGTTGCGAATTTGTTTTATGTAGTTGTGAAAAGATGAAGGCCGTCTGAAACTAATCAAGATAAAAGTTTTATGTCATATTAGGATTGGATATAAAGAGGCCGTCTGAAAATGATTTCAGACGGCATTTATTTTCGTAATGTGATGATTCAGGCTCTTAATGACCTTGTTTTGGAGAGTTTTGTTCTTTTGATTTGTTCGTTTTCCGCGTTTGTATTTGGCTTTGTTTGGGGGTTTTCTTCGCAATGTATTTTTGTGTTTTGGGAAATAAGCTTACAAGCTTTGTTTGCAGGATACGGGAAGGAAGTGTGTATCCATGGTGCCACCGCAAGACCAAATTGTTGTACCTTTAGTACTACCTGTTTTTGCAAAACTTGGTGTCAAGTGGATTTCGGTATTCTTCACAGGAACAGCGGCTTGATTACCGATGGCGGCAACAATAGTGCCATTATCTTCAATACGGACAATCTTTACATAGTTACCGACTTTATTGTCGTCTGAAGCGAGTTGCTTGATATTGAGGTCAAGCGGCAAGCTGCCTTTATCCGCATAGGCTTCTTCGACGTAGCTTTTCATACTGCCTGCCAGCATAATGCCTTCTGCTACTTGTGCTCTGGCAACATAGTTTTGGTATGCGGGAAGAGCTGCTACTGCCAAAATGCCGATGATGCCGATAACAATCATCAACTCAATCAGGCTAAAGCCGGTTTGGGCGTTGCGTAGTTTTTTCATTTTTTGAGTATGTCGTTTTCTTATTTTTATTTTATAAAGCAAATCCCATAATTATTATGGGATTTGCTTTGAGTCGAATATCTTTTGTTAGATATTTAAATTAGATTAGCTAGCTTATTTTTTCGCAGCTGGGCGGCAAGAAGAAGGTAAGAATTTTGTATCTACACCTTTGGTTTTTCCTGGAGTACAAGTCCAAGTGAAGGAGCCTTTGGAGTTTGCTGCTTTATTAGTAATTTCGGGCGATAGAGAAATAGTTGCATTTTGGATATCTTTATTTACATCTTTATCTTTCATTGTTGCTGTCAGAACACCATCAGCTACATTAACTTTAGCAACGTATTTACCTTTAATATCAGTAGCCGCTGCAATACCTGCCGCTTTATTGTCTTTAGGCCAGTCACCTTTATCTGCATAGTATTCGACAATAGCAGACTTTTGACCTTCCATCAAAGTGATGGCTTCAGAAACTTGGGCACGTGCAGTGTAGTCTTGGTATGCAGGCAGGGCGATAACTGCCAAGATGCCGATAATCGCGATGACGATCATCAATTCGATCAGGGTAAAACCTTTTTGGATTGCTTTCATTGATTAAAACTCCAGTTTGAAAGTGTGAATAATTATGTTTAATTTAAGTAAAAAGTCCGTAATGTGCTTGGCACTATGTATTATGAGTAAACCATAAAGTAAGAAGGAATATACAGCTTCCGTCGGGCTTGCTGCTTTGAGGCTTGGGCCTTATCGGACGTGTTGTTTCAAGCAGTCTGTGTGCCAAGTGCGCAAAATTGATTAAAAAATTTATTTTTTATTTTTTGTTTATTGTTTTTATTGGGTTTATTTTTTAATTTTTAAGTTTTATGAGGTTTTGTTTGAAAGTTTCAGGATTTTAAGGAAATAGGGGGTTGACGTTTTTTGTCAGTTTTGTGTTTTTTGTGACAGGAAAGGGAGATAAGTTTGGGTGTGTGACGTTTTTTGTCAGAAATTAAGCTTGTTTAATAATATGTTAATTGATTTAGATGGGCGGTATCTTTATGGATTAATCGGTAAGTTTAATATTTTTTTATTTTATTTTTTTGTTTTTTATAGGTTTTATTTTGTATGCGTATTTTGTTTGAATACGGATAAGGAGAAAATTTGGAAGGAAGGATTTTTAAAGAGGGTTTGGTGTAATAGATGAATGAAAATTTGTTATTGGAATTATATTCATTTGAGTTATGATTTTGGAATGTAGTTTTATGTCAGAAGGAAGTTTTGGTTCGCATTTTAAGGCTTTGGATTTCTTGAGTGTTTTAGAAGGGTATATTCAGGATGTTTATATGTTTGGATGTGATTAGGGTGAGCAAAAATGCTCACCCTATGTTTTTAAGATGTTCAGACAGCCTTTATGGGGTCAAGACTTCGATCAATGCCTGTTTTAGGGTGTTTTGGGTTTGCGGGTCTTGGAGGGATGGGCTGTAGGTGATGAAGCTGTCCTCAATGCGCTGATCCAAGGTGGTGATTTTGGCGTAGCGCAGACTGATGTTGTGTGCGAAGAAGGTCTCGGCGATGTCGGCGAGGAGATGGGGGCGGTTGACGGCGGTGATGTCTATGGTGTGCCAGCCGGGATAATCTTCTTCGGGGGTGATGATTACGGTAGGCGGAATAGGAATATGGCGGATGCGGCGGCTGATGTGCGGGCGGCCGCTTTGTTTTTGGACGGTGGTATTGCCGTGGATGAAGCTGTTGAGTTCGGCTTCGAGTGCGCTTTGGCGGTCGGGATATTCTTCGGGCGGGAGATTGTCGGGAAGTTGCAGGATAAAGGTGTCGAGGATGTAGTCGTGCTCGGTAATGAAGGCGCGGGCGGCTTGGATGTCGAAACGGTGGCTGCTGAAGATGCGGCAGAGGCGTGCGAAGAGGCGGTCGCCATTGGGCATGAACACCATGACTTGAAGGCTGTTGCTTTGGGGAAGGATACGGCTGCGGACGGCCGGACTTTGGGTGTCGTAGGCGAGGTTTGCGGTGTGCCAGAGGATTTCCCGTGTCTGATGGCGGACGTAGTATGCGCTGCCGAGGATGCGGCGGAGTTTTTGTTGGTTTTTGAGGGGAACGGCCGCACGCGTGAGTTGGTCGGCCACGGCTTGTTCGCGTCGGTTGGGGAGGCGTTCGGGATCGTGTTTTTTGCTGTTTAAAACGGCGGCGGTGCTGTGGTAGAGGGTTTGGAGCAGGCTGGCGCGCCATGTGTTCCAAAGTTTTGGGTTGGTGCCGCGGATGTCGGCAATGGTAAGCAGGTAGAGTGCGTCGAGGTATTCACGTGTGGGAATACGGCGGCAGAAGGCTTGGAGGACGTGCGGGTCTTGGATGTCTTCTTTTTGGGCAACGGTAGACATGAGCAGGTGGTTTTCAACCAGCCATGCGAGGAGGTGGCTTTCTTCTTCGGTGTAGTAGTGGTCGGCGGCGAATTGTTGGGCGTCTTTGATGCCTTCTTTGGCGTGATCGCCGCCGCGGCCTTTGGCGATGTCGTGCAACAGGGCGGCGGTGTAGAGGATGTGCGGTCGTGGGTAGGCCTGCATGATGGCGCTGGCCTCGGGCATTTCGTGGCTGTGGGTTTCGATGGCGAGACGGCGCATATTGCGGACGACGGTCAGGATGTGGTCGTCTACGGGGTAAATATGGAAGAGGTCGTGTTGGAGCAGGCCGGTGATTTTTTCCCATGCGGGGAGATAGCGGCCAAGTACGCCGTAGAGGTTGAGAAAACGGAGAGTTTGGGTAAGGCCGGTGCCGTGTTTGAAGAATTGGATGAAGCGGCGGCGGTTTTCTGGATTTTGGGTAAAACGGGTGTTGATTTTTCGTGTGGCCGCCCACCATGCACGGAGGGTTTGCGGCTCGATGGTGGTGATGTTTTGCTCCTGCATGGTTTGGATGATGGTGAAGATGTGTTCGGGATTTTGTTCAAACAGGGCAAGATCGTTGGCGGCGATTTGGTGGCCGATACGTTTGTAGTGGCTGTCGATGGGGTGGATATGTTGGGGACGGCTGGAGGTTTGATGGTTTTTGAGAACCGGAATAAGAATGCCGTTGAGTTGTTTGATGGCTTTGGTGGCGCGGTAGAAGGTATGCATCAGGGCTTCGCTTCTGCCGCGGATGTCGGGTTGGGTATAGCCTAAGCTTTCGGCGACTTGGGACTGGTAGTCGAAAAGCAGCCTGTCTTCGGGGCGGTCGGCGGTAAGGTGGAGGTGAATGCGGATGTTGGCGAGACGGCGATAGCCATGGGCTAGCATGCCGGCTTCGGTGCGTGTGAGGACGCCGGCGGTAACGAGGGCGGTGGGGTTGCTGTCTATGCCTTGTGCTTTGGCTGTCCAAATCAGGGTGTGGATGTCGCGCAGGCCGCCGGGGCAGGTTTTGATATTGGGTTCGAGTTGTGCGCCTGTGCCTTGGGATTTGGTATGGCGTTGCTCCATTTCGAGGAGTTTGGCTTCGATAAAAGCGGCTGTGTCGCGGCGTGTATTGAGTTTGTTTAGAAGTTGGGCAGTAAGGTCGGCATTGCCTTGGAGATGGCGTGCTTCAAGAAAGGCGGTTTCGCCGGTAATGTCGTTTTGGGTACTTTGGAGGATTTCTTCTATGCTGCCGCTTTTGATGGCCGGATTGAGGCGTGCGTCCCAAAGGGTTTGGATAAGTTGGGCGGTTTGTTGTTGCAGGCCGTCTGAAAATGTGGCCGAAGAAATAATCGCTAAGTCCCAGTCGGAATGGGGATAGAGTTCGCAACGCCCAAAGCCACCGATGGCAATCAGGCTGATGTCGTTGCTGTCGGGGAAGTGGATTTGCCAGAGGGTTTGCAGCAGGGTTTCGGCAGCGGCGATATGGTCGCGGAAGTAAGCGGTAGGGCGGTTGTTTTGGCGGTAGGCAGTTTCTGCTGCGGCTTTTTGCTGCTGGTAGGTTTGGATGGCTTGTTGGGCGGCGGTCATGATGGTGTCTGGCTGTGAATTAGGCTTGGGTGTCGGCAGGCTCGGTCATTTGGCGGAGCATTTCTTGTGGAGGAAGGAGGAGTTTGTAAGGGGCGATTTTGAGTGCGGATGCGATTTTTTCGATGTTGGAAAGGGCGATGTTCCAGCGTTTGCGCTCGACGGCGGAAACGTAGGTGCGGTCAAGTCCGCATTGGCGTGCAAGTTCTTCTTGCGACCAGCCGTGATTAACGCGATAGAGGCGCATGTTGTAGGCGATAACGGCACGGAGGTCTTGCGGATCGGGCAGGCTTGGCGGGGGAGTGAGTTTGTTGACCATGGTATTTTAAGTTTGTGGTTTGAACGATAAGGGGATTTTATACTATTTTCGTGAGGGGAAAGGAAAGGCCGTCTGAAAGTTTTCAGACGGCCTGAAAGAGGGTAGGTATAAAAAAAAAGGGGGTGGCTTTCGGCCACACCCAAACACACACACATCAAGAGGAAAGAAAAATCATTTAATAAGAGAGCTGGCTCTTATCGAGGAAACTGGAAGATTCGGGCATGGCCCTGAAGCATTGAAAGGCATTATAAATGAAAATAGGGTCAGGGTATTGATACAGGTCAATTCGGGCTTGATTTAGAAAATATATTTTTAGGATAGTGGAAATAAATTAAAAATAAGGTTTGATTGTGAATAAAAGTCATTAGGCCGTCTGAAAAATGGGTTTCAGACGGCCTGATCGGTTTAAAGGCTGCTACTTATATAAATTAAGCATTAAGCCAAACCTTTATCTTTGGCTTCTTGCAGGCGGGCTTCAAAGTTGCTGAGGTTGACACCTGCCTGTTCGGCTGCGGCAACTACTTCGGCTACGGATGCGCCGTGTTGCACTTGATGATAACCCCAAAGCAGGGAGCAACGAGTGCCGGTGCGGCAGAAGGCAAGAATGGGAGCCGGAGATTGTTGCAACAGATTTTGGAAGGCTGTGACATCGGCTGCATTGATTTGAGGCGCAACGACGGGCTGGTGGGAAAATTGGTTGATGCCGTCCTCTTTAAACCAGTTTTGCACTTCGGCAAAAGTCGGTTGGTTTTCTTCTTCGCCGTCCGGGCGGTTGCAGATGATGGTTTTGATGCCGAGACGTACGGCTTCTTGGACATCTGCTTCGGTCAGTTGGGGGGCGATATAGAGGGTGTCGGTCAGTTTACGGATGGGCATAGTTTTTCCTTTCTTTATATTAAATGGATATGTTGATTTCAGACGGCCTAGGAAGTGGCAGGCCGTCTGAAGTTTTATTTAATGATTGTACAACCAGTTTTCGAGTTTTTGGCGATCGGTAATATGCAGCAGGGCGGTATTGGCTTCTGCCGCTTGAACTGTGATGCTGGTTTCGCGCAACAGGCCTTGGCGGAAGAAATGGATGGTGGTGCGCGTGCTGATAGGCAGTTTGCTCCACTGCGTTGCAAGGTCGTTGCAGGCATAGCCGCCTAAGGCGATGATTTTGTCTTGCGAGCAGAGTCCGGCATTTTCTGCGCTGCCGCCATTGAATACATGAGTCAGGACGGCATGGTCGCTGTTTTGTTTGAAACGTGCGCCCAAATCATTGGCGGGGACAACCGATTGGGGTTCGCTTGCAAATGCTCCTCCGTGTTGGCGGGGCAGTGGGATAAAGTCAAGTTTGACACCTACGCTTTGCAGGTATTCTGCGAGTGGAAGGTCTTCGGTGCTGTATAAGGCCGTCTGAAAGAAGGTTTCTAAATCTAAACCGGTCATTTCTTGGCAACGGGATTGCCAGTGTTTTTCGGGTATGCCTTGATGGGTGTTGCACCAATCGAGATAGTGTTGCTGCATCACGCTGTCGAGGGTGTATTTGCCTTGGCTTTTCTCACGGATGATGAGGTCGAGGCAAAGTGCGGCCAGTGCGCCTTTTTGATAGTAGCTGACGATGGCGTTGGGGCTGTTTTCGTCTTGTTTGTAGAACTTGTCCCATGCGCTGAAACTGGATTGGGCAAGTGTTTGTTTCAGACGGCCTTGTGTCTGCTGGACGCGTGTGATGCCTTGTGCAAGCAGGGTAAGGTAGGCTTCGGGGCTGATGGTTTTGCTTCTAGCAAGAAAGAGGTCGTCGTAGTAGGAGGTAATGCCTTCAAATGCCCAAAGTTGCTCGGTATAGTTTTCTTGGTCGAGATTGTAAGGTGCGAAGACAGCCGGTTTGATGGATTTGACGTTCCATGCGTGGAAGTATTCATGGGAGAATAGACCGAGTAATTCGGTATAGGCTTTGTCGGCTTCGCCCATATCGTAAGATGGCAGACTGTGGCGGTCGGCAAGAAGGGCGGTGCTGCTGATGTGTTCCAGTCCGCCGTAGAGGTTGTCTCCCAGATGTAGTAGGAAAAGGTATTCGGTAAACGGGGCAGGGGAAGGGAACATCGCCAACTCGGTTTCGCAGATTTTTTGAATATCGGCGAGGAAGCGGGTGAGGTCGAAATCGGGGTAGATACCGCTTAATGCAATACGGTGGGGAATACCTTGTGCTTCAAAGTCGAGGAATTCGATGATGCCTGTTTCAACAGGGTGATCAATAAGCTCGGCATATGAGGCCGTCTGAAAAGTGGTCGCCGAAATTTGTGGCAGGGTTGTGGCTATCTGCCATGTGTGTGGCAGGGTAGGAAATTCGACTTGGTGCGGTTGTTCCTCTTGTCCGTGCACTTTTAAGAATAGGCACGCGCCATCAAAAAAGCCGCGCTCGGTACTGAGGAATGAGCCGCGAACAGACAAGTCGAATGCGTAGACGGTGTAGTAAATTTCCCACGCTCCATTGAGGGCAGGGGTTTGCCAATAGTTTTTGCTGGTTTGTGTCAGTGGCTGGGCTTTGCCGTTGCAGCACGCGTTGATGTGTGTGATGTGGCGGGCAAAGTCACGGATGAGGTAGCTGCCGGGAACCCAGTTTGGCAGGCTGATTTCTGTTTCATAATCATTAGGTTGAGTGAATGATAAGGTGATGTGCCATTCATGAGACAGAAAGTTGGGGGTAATTTTGTAATTAATCATGGCTATTGGTTAATTTGCTAAAGTTTATTAAGAATAAGGGGGTTTAAGGGGTGGGCTTAATCTATATCAATAAAACTGTATGAAAAAGGGGGCTTGAAAAAATACCACGTCTGATTTAATGCGTATGTTTTAATAATTTATTGATTATAAAAGAAATGAATTTATGTCTTACTAAATATTTTATGCAATGTGGAATGTAATTTTGCTTGGCATGTTGTGGTGTCTATGTTAAATTTAGAAAAATTTGAGCCTTGGCCGTATTGCGCTTTTCGTAAATGCAGGGGTTGGGGTGAGATAAAAATTTTTTATACCCATAATTTATGGAGACTTCCATGGACACACAAACTTATAACTACAAAGTGGTGCGCCAGTTCGCCATCATGACTGTAGTTTGGGGTATTGTGGGCATGTTGGTCGGCGTTATCGTCGCTGCCCAGCTTTTTGCTCCGGCCCTCGATTTATCCAATATCGGACCTTGGTTCCACTTCGGTCGCCTGCGTCCTCTGCACACCAATGCGGTTATTTTTGCATTCGGCGGTTGCGGTTTGATCGGTACATCATACTACGTTGTTCAACGTACATGTAATACCCGTCTGTTTGGCGGTTGGCTGCCTGCATTTACCTTCTGGGGTTGGCAGGCTGTTATCGTGGCTGCGGCCATCAGCTTGCCTATGGGTTACACCCAAGGTAAAGAATACGCCGAGTTGGAATGGCCTATCGACATTTTGATTACGCTGGTGTGGGTTGCCTACGCCATCGTATTCTTCGGTACGATTGCCAAACGTAAAATCAAACATATTTACGTTGCCAACTGGTTCTACGGCGGCTTTATCTTGGCCGTTGCGCTGTTGCACATCGTCAATAATATCAGCATCCCTGCCGGTTTGATGAAATCTTACCCGGTTTACGCAGGTGCGATTGATGCGATGGTTCAATGGTGGTACGGCCACAATGCGGTGGGCTTTTTCCTGACAGCCGGCTTCTTGGGTATGATGTACTATTTCGTACCAAAACAAGCAGGCCGTCCGATTTACTCTTACCGCTTGTCCGTCGTCCACTTCTGGGCTTTGATTTTCACTTATATGTGGGCTGGTTCTCACCACTTGCACTACACCGCGTTGCCTGACTGGACTCAATCTTTGGGTATGGTATTGTCTTTGATCCTGTTTGCGCCTTCTTGGGGCGGTATGATCAACGGTATCATGACTCTGTCTGGCGCATGGGACAAACTGCGTACCGACCCGATTTTGAAATTCTTGATCGTTTCTCTGTCTTTCTACGGTATGTCTACCTTCGAAGGTCCGATGATGTCTATCAAAACCGTTAACGCTCTGAGCCACTACACCGACTGGACTGTTGCACACGTTCACGCCGGCGCATTGGGCTGGGTGGGCTTTGTAACCATCGGTTCCGTTTACTATATGATTCCCCGCTTGTTCGGCAAAAATGAAATGTACAGCACCAAATTGGTTGAGGCGCATTTCTGGATCGCGACCATCGGCGTGGTTCTGTATATCGCTGCAATGTGGATTGCCGGCGTAATGCAAGGTCTGATGTGGGGTTCTTTGAATGACGATGGCACGCTGACTTATTCCTTCGTTGAATCCGTAAAACGTACCATGCCTTACTACATGATTCGTTTCGCCGGCGGTCTTCTGTACCTGAGCGGTATGTGCATCATGGCATATAACGTTTACCGTACTGCTATCAGTGGTAAAGCAGTTGATGCTGAGATTCCTGCGGTTTCTCAAACTCAACACCACTAATGACAAGAAAGATAGGCTACCAAAATGAAATTACAACAATTAGCTGAAGAAAAAGTCGGCGTACTGATTGTATTCACCCTGCTTGTAGTCAGCGTCGGCCTTCTGATTGAGGCTGTTCCGCTGTTCTTCACCAAGGCAGTTACCGAACCTGCACCCGGCGTGAAACCATACAACGCCCTGCAAGTGGCCGGTCGTGATATTTATGTGCGCGAAGGCTGCTACAACTGCCACTCTCAAATGATTCGTCCATTCCGTGCAGAAACTGAACGTTACGGTCATTACTCTGTTGCCGGTGAGTCTGTTTATGACCATCCGTTCCAATGGGGTTCTAAACGTACCGGTCCGGATTTGGCTCGTGTTGGCGGCCGTTATTCCGATGAATGGCACCGCATCCACCTGCTGAACCCGCGCGACGTTGTGCCGGAGTCCAATATGCCTGCATTCCCATGGCTCGCACGAAATAAAGTCGATGCCGAGGCAACTGTGGCGCATATGAAAGCCCTGCGTAAAGTGGGTACACCTTACAGCGATGAAGAAATTGCCAAAGCACCTGAAATGCTGGCTAACAAATCAGAGCTGGACGCTGTTATCGCCTATCTGCAAGGCTTGGGCTTGGCATTGAAAAACGTAAGGTAACATCATGGACGCTAACTGGGCTCGCTCGCTCTTTACTGTTTGGGTATTTATCAGCTTTATTTTAGTTCTCTATATTGTGTTCAATAGACGCAATAAGAAAAACTATGACGATGCTGCCAGCAGTATTTTCGATAATGACGAACAAAGGCCGTCTGAAAAGGACGATCAAGCTCAGTCAGTCCGTGATCACGGAGCAAAATAATGAACACAACATCCCAATTTACCAGTAGTTTCTGGAGTAT